>NZ_JBHWJZ010000040.1:50577-61438 GCF_042731085.1 Streptomyces sp. NPDC059875 | reverse complement strand
TGGTCTCTGGTTTTTCGCGCCGTGCTGGGGGAACCTCGCGGCCGCGGGGGGTGTGTCCCCCGGCCCGCGGGGGGTGGGGGTGGTGGGGGGGCTTGCCCCCAGACCCCCGACCAAGGAGCCCCGCTCATGACAGTCGCCCCCGTCCCGGAAACCCTCCGCGCCCCCCTCGTCGTCGAGTTCCCCTTCACCCGGTCCCTCGGACCCGTCCAGGCCGCGTTCCTGACCGGGCTTCGTGAGCGGACCGTGCTCGGGGTCAGGACCGAGGGCGGCAAGGTCCTCGTGCCGCCCGTCGAGTACGACCCCGAGACCGCCGCCGAGCTCCGCGCACTCGTCGAGGTCGGCGCCACCGGCACCGTCACCACCTGGGCCTGGAACCCCGAACCCCGCCCCGGACAGCCCCTGTCCACCCCCTTCGCCTGGGTCCTGGTCCGGCTCGACGGCGCCGACACCGCCCTCCTCCACGCCCTCGACGCGCCCGGACCCGAGGCCGTCCGCACCGGGATGCGGGTCCGGATCCGCTGGGCCGCCGAACGGGCCGGCGCCATCACCGACATCGCCTGCTTCGAGCCGTACGAGAGCGCCGCAGGACAACAGGCCGCCCGTGACCACGACGGGACCTTCGCCGACCCCGTCAGCGGCATCGTCGCGCACGCCCGGCTCGACTACACGTACACCCCCGGCCGCGCCCAGACCGGCTATCTCCACGCCCTCGCCGACAACCGGACCGTGGGCGAGCGCTGCCCCTCCTGCGCGAAGGTGTACGTACCGCCCCGCGGCGCCTGCCCCACCTGCGGCGTCGCCACGACCGAGCAGGTCGAGGTCGGCCCCCGCGGCACCGTCACCACCTTCTGCATCGTCAACATCAAGGCGCGCGGCCTCGACATCGAGGTCCCCTACGTCTACGCCCACATCGCCCTCGACGGCGCCGGGCTCGCCCTCCACGGCCGGATCGGCGGCATCCCGTACGACCAGGTCCGCATGGGGCTGCGCGTCGAACCCGTGTGGAGCGAGGACGGCCGCTACCCCGACCACTACCGGCCCACCGGCGAGCCCGACGCCGACTACGACACGTACAAGGAGCTGCTGTGACGCCGGACCGAGAGGTGGCGATCGTCGCCTTCGCCCAGACCGACCATCGACGGCGCAGCGACGAGCTCTCCGAGGTCGAGATGGTCATGCCCGTGCTGCACGACGTGCTGCGGCAGACCGGCCTGAAGACCTCCGACATCGGCTTCACCTGCTCCGGTTCCTCCGACTACCTCGCCGGCCGCGCCTTCTCCTTCACCATGGCCCTCGACGGCGTCGGCGCCTGGCCCCCGATCTCCGAGTCCCACGTCGAGATGGACGGCGCCTGGGCGCTCTACGAGGCCTGGGTGAAACTCCTGACCGGCGAGGCCGACACCGCGCTCGTCTACTCCTACGGGAAGTCCTCGCCCGGCTCCGTACGCGACGTCCTCACCCGGCAGCTCGACCCCTACTACCTCGCCCCGCTCTGGCCCGACTCCGTGGCGCTCGCCGCACTCCAGGCGCAGGCGCTCATCGACGCGGGCCACACGGACGAGCCCGCCCTGGCCTCGATCGCCACCCGCAGCCGCGAGGACGCGAGCGCCAACCCGCACGCCCAGCTGCCCGGCGCCCGCCCCCAGGGCGAGTACGTCGTCGGGCCGCTGCGCACCGGAGACTGCCCGCCCGTCGGGGACGGCGCCGCCGCCGTGATCCTCGCGGCCGGGGACCGGGCCCGCGAACTCTGCGCTCGCCCCGCCTGGATCCGCGGCATGGACCACCGGATCGAGGCCCACGCCCTCGGCGTGCGCGACCTCACCGACTCGCCCTCCACCCGGCTCGCCGCCGAACGCGCCGGAGCCTTCGAGCGGCCCGTCGACACCGCCGAACTGCACGCGCCCTTCAGCTCCCAGGAGGTCGTGCTCCGCAGAGCCCTCGACCTCGACGCAAGGGTGAGGGTCAACCCGTCCGGCGGAGCGCTCGCCGCCAACCCCGTGATGGCCGCCGGCCTCATCCGCCTGGGCGAGGCCGCCGCCCGCATCCACCGGGGCGCCTCCGACCGCGCCCTCGCCCACGCGACCTCCGGTCCCTGCCTGCAGCAGAACCTGGTCGCCGTCCTGGAAGGGGAGAACCGTGCCTAAGGAGCCCGTGGCCGTCGTCGGGATCGGCCAGACCAAGCACGTCGCCGCCCGCCGAGACGTCTCCATCGCCGGACTCGTCCGCGAGGCCGCCCTGCGCGCCCTCGAGGACGCCGAGCTGACCTGGGCGGACATCGACGCCGTCGTCATCGGCAAGGCTCCCGACTTCTTCGAAGGCGTGATGATGCCGGAGCTGTACCTCGCCGACGCCCTCGGCGCGGTGGGCAAACCGATGCTCCGCGTCCACACCGCCGGTTCGGTCGGCGGCTCCACGGCGCTCGTCGCCGCGAACCTGGTCGCCGCCCGCGTCCACCGCACGGTCCTCACCCTCGCCTTCGAGAAACAGTCCGAATCGAACGCCATGTGGGGCCTGTCCCTGCCCGTCCCGTTCCAGCAGCCGCTCCTCGCGGGGGCCGGCGGCTTCTTCGCCCCGCACGTACGCGCCTACATGCGCCGCACCGGCGCGCCCGACACCGTCGGTTCCCTCGTCGCGTACAAGGACCGGCGCAACGCGCTGAAGAACCCCTACGCGCACCTGCACGAGCACGACATCACCCTGGAGAAGGTGCAGGGGTCGCCGATGCTCTGGGACCCCATCCGCTACTCCGAGACCTGCCCGTCCTCCGACGGCGCCTGCGCGATGGTCCTCACCGACCGTGCGGGCGCGGAACGTTCGCCCCGGCCGCCCGCGTGGGTGCACGGCGGAGCGATGCGCAGCGAACCCACGCTCTTCGCCGGCAAGGACTTCGTCTCGCCGCAGGCCGGCAAGGACTGCGCCGCCGACGTCTACCGGCAGGCGGGCATCACCGACCCGCGCCGGGAGATCGACGCCGTCGAGATGTACGTGCCGTTCTCCTGGTACGAGCCGATGTGGCTGGAGAACCTCGGCTTCGCGGAGGAGGGCGAGGGCTGGAAGCTCACCGAGGCCGGGGTCACGGAACTCGACGGCGACCTGCCGGTGAACCCCTCGGGCGGCGTGCTCTCGACCAACCCCATCGGCGCCTCCGGGATGATCCGCTTCGCGGAGGCCGCGCTCCAGGTGCGCGGGCAGGCGGGCGAACACCAGGTGGACGGGGCGCGAAGGGCGCTCGGACACGCGTACGGAGGGGGCGCGCAGTTCTTCTCCATGTGGCTCGTGGGGGACCGGCCACCGGCGGCATGAGGTCTGTCGGCGCCGGGTGCCGCTCGCTACCCTGAGCCCCGGACGACGATGTTGCGGGATGCGGGAGGAGCACGGACGTGGCGGAGAGCACCACCACCCAGCACGCCTTCGCGGGCTGGGACAAGCCGGAACTCGACCTCAGCGAGGCCGACTGGCGGTCGAGCAGCCAGGGCGCGGGAGACGTCCAGATCGCCTTCGTCGAAGGTTTCATCGCGATGCGCAACGAAGGGCGGCCCGAGGCGCCTTCGCTGATCTTCACCCCCGCGGAGTGGCGGGCGTTCGTGGTCAACGCGCGCGAAGGCGAATTCGACCTGACCTGACACGCCGTCGGCGCCTTCCGTGATCCCACCCGCCCTAGGGTGGTGATCATGAGTGCAGAACGTGATCTGACCCGGCTCCTCGCCGGGATGCGGCCGGAGCTGAACCCCGGCCGCTATGTCTTCGCCACCGTGGACGGCCCCGCTCCGGCGGGCGTCGCCCCGGTCGCCACCATCGCCGAGCGCGAGGGTCTCACCCTCGTCGTACGCCAGGAGGAAGCCGATGCGGCCTCCCTGGCGTACGACTATGTGGCCGGTTGGATCACGTTGCGGGTCCACTCCGCACTCGACGCCGTCGGACTCACCGCGGCCGTCGCCCAAGAGCTCGCCGATGCCGGGCTGAGCTGCAACGTCGTGGCCGGCTTCCACCACGACCACCTCTTCGTCGAACACGCCCGCGCGGACGAGGCGTTGGCCGCGCTGCGGCGCCTCGCGGACCGGGCCTCCGGGTCCGCCATCTGAGGGTCACCAGGGCGCGTACGGGCGTACGCTGGGGTCTTCGCGGGGCCCTCGGCCCGGCCGCACTCATCCGCGCGCCGGGTGTGCGCCCCCGGCGTGGGGGTGGAACGTGGCAGTACGGAGCGGCAGGGGTGGCCGCCGGGGCTTCGACCTTTTCGAGCGCGAGGCCGAACTCGCGGCGGCGGAAGAGGCGTTGAACCTGTTGACAGGTCTCGGCGACGACGACCCATGGCCGCCGGACCCCGGCGGCTCGCCCGATCGGGTCCCGCCCCCGCGCGAGGGCGTCGAGCCCGGCACACCGGACGGCCACCCCCTGCGCCTCCTGCAGGTCGGCCGACAGGGCGGTCGGCGCAGTGGCGGGCCAGGGGCTTCGAGCTCGGATCCCCGGCCGTCGCCCAGGGGCAATCAGGCGCCGCACGCGGGGACGCCCCTGGGCCGCACCCGCACCCCGCGCGGTGGCGTACTCGCCTATGCCGCGCCCGCCGGGCTCGGAAAGACCACGCTGCTCGCCGAGATCCGGCGGCGCGCCGCCGGCAAGGGGTGTGCCGTGCTGTCCGCGCGGGGCGGAGACCAGGAGCAGCAGGTGGCGTTCCACGTCGCCCGGCAGTTGCTGCAGCCCCAGCTCGCCGCCGCCTCCGACACCGAGCTGCGCGCACAGCTCGGCAGTTGGTACGACATCGTCGGCCCCGCCCTCGGACTGTGCACCGCCGGTGACGGCGCCCCGCCCGACCCGCAGGGCCTGCGCGACGGGCTCGACTGGGTCCTGACCCATCTCGCCGTCCGCCGCGCGCCGCTCGTCGTCGTCCTCGACGACGCCCACTGGGCCGACCCCGAGTCCCTCGGCTGGCTCTCCGCCTTCGCGCCCCGCGCCGAGGAACTGCCCATGCTGCTCGTCGTCGCGTACCGCCCCGACGAACTCCCCGACACCGGGGAGGAGTTCACCGGGCGACGATCGGGGCAGCGGCCCCTCGGACTCGAACCGCTCACCTCCGCAGCCATCGCCCGCCTGGTCCGTGACCGGGTCGGCGCCCACGCCGACGACGCCTTCTGCCGGGAGTGCTGGACCGTCACCTCCGGCAACCCCTTCGAAGCCGTCGAACTCGCCGCCAAGGTCCGCGACCGCGGACTCGAACCCACCGCCCAGGGCGCCCACGAACTCCGCGATCTCGCCGCCGCCGCCAAAGGCAGCGGACTCGCCGCGCGCCTCGAACGCCTCGGCACCTCCACCGTCCGGCTCGCCTGGGCCTGCGCCGTCCTCGGCACCGAGATCTCCCCGCAGCTCGCCGGCGCCGTCGCCGGCCTCGGTGGCGAGGCCGTCGCCGACTGCGCCGAGCGCCTGCGCGACGCCCGTATCCTCGCCGGCACCGAGACCCTCGAATTCGTCCACCCGCTGATCGCCACCGCCGTCTACAAGGCGATCCCCGCCGCCACTCGCGTCGCGCTGCACGGCCAGGCCGCGTGGTGCGTCATCGACGCCGGACTCGGCGCCGGCGCCGCCGCCCGGCACCTCCTGGAGACCCATCCCGAGGGGGACCCCTGGGTCGTCGCACAGCTGCGCGCCGCCGCCCGCGAGACCCTGCGCGCCGGCGCGCCCGACGCGGCCCGCCGCTTCCTCGCCCGCGCCCTGCGTGAACCGCCCGCCGACGACGACCGCGCAGCCGTCCTCTTCGAACTCGGCAGCGCCTCCCTGCTCACCGAACCCGCCACCACCGTCAACCATCTGCGCGCAGCCCTGGCGGAACCCGTCTCCGACCCGGCCCTGCGCCACGGCATCGTCTACCGGCTCTCCCAGGTCCTCGCCCACAGCGACCGGCTCGTGGAGGCCTCCGAGCTGCTCGGCCGCGAGGCCCGGCTCACCACCGACGCCCGCAGCAGGCTCCGCATGCAGGCCGAGAAGTTCATGTGGGACGCCTTCCGCGCCGACGAACCCGACTCGCCCGCCCGGTCCCGCCGACTGGCCCGGCTCGCCGACCGGCTCACCGGCCGCGACCTCACCGAGCGGTACGTCATCGGCCTGCGCGCCTGGGACGCCACCCTGCGCGCCGAATCCTCCGCCGTGGCCGTGGCACACGCCGAGCGCGCCCTGGAAGGCGGCCTCAGCTGGGCCGACGAGAGCCGCGGCTTCGAGGTCCCGGTCCTGGTCGCGCTCACCTTCCTCTACGCCGACCGGCCCGGCCGCGCCGAAGAGCTCTTCGCGGCCGGCACCGCCGAGTTCGAGCGCCAGGGCTGGCGCGGGGCGCATCTCTCCTTCGCGTACACACTCCTCGGGTACATCCGCTACCGGCGCGGCCGGCTCGTCGAGGCCGAGGACTTCGTCCGCGCGGGACTGCGACTCGCGGAGCGCGTCGGACCGCGCACCCCCGCCCAGTGGTACGCCGTCGGCGTCATGATCGAGGTGCTGCTCGCCCGCGGGCGCGTCGAGGAGGCCGACCGGATCGCCCGCACCCACGACTTCGGCGAGCCGTTCCCCGCCGCGGTGACGTTCCCCGACTCGCAGACCGTCCACGCCGAACTGCTCCTGGCCAGGGGCCGCACCGACGAGGCCGCCGCCGAGCTGGCCGCCGTCGGCCGACGCCTCGACCCGCGCGGGATGCGCAACCCCGCGTGGTGCCCCTGGCAGCTCCACCTCGCCCTCGCCGAGGCCTGGGAGACCCCCGACCGGGCCCGCGAGACCGCCCTGGAGGCCGTCGCCCGCGCCCGCCAGTACGGCGCGCCCTCCGCGATCGGCCAGGCGCTGCGGGTGACCGCGGAGGTCTCCGGCGGCGACGAGCGCGTGAAGCTCCTGGAGGAGTCCGTCGATTGGCTGGAGCAGTCGCCCGCCGGGTACGAGCTGGCGCGCTCGCTCGTCGCCCTCGGCGCCGCCCTGCGCCGGAACGGCCGCACGGACGAAGGCGCCGAGTACCTCTACCGAGGCCTGGAGGCGGCCCAGACCTGCGGCGCGGACGGGCTGGGGGAGGAGGCCCGCGCGGAGCTCACCGCCGCCGGTCTCAGGCCCCGCACCCTCCACTCGGCCGGCACGGACACGCTCACCGCGCGTGAGCGCGCCGCGGCGGATCTCACCGTCCGTGGCGAGGACGCGGCCGCAGCCCTGGACACCGACGCCGCAGCCGTGACCCTGCTCCTGTCCTCCGTGTACCGCAAGCTCGGTACCGACCGCGCGGGCCTCGCCCAGGCCCTGCGGAAAACCGGCCGGGAGCCCTCCGAGAGCGACCGGCGCGGCTGACCCGGCGGCCGTGTCGGGGCACGTCGCCCGCCCGCTTGCCGACGTGTCGGGACGGTCGCCGGACCCGGTCCGGCGGGCGCTCCCGATGGTCTCCACGGGCACGTCCGGGGGACGTGTCGTGGGTTGCCGGCGGACCCGCCCGCCGGACCCGCCCCGGCGCGTCGCATCGTGCGCCGGGGCACGTACCATGGCCGTATGTCCTTCCTCCGCCGCCGCAGCGCCGCCACACCCGCGGGTCCGGACTTCGACGTCCTGGCCATGGACCCGGGGGACTGGCCCGGCAACCTCGGCGCCGGTCTGCTGCCCGCGCCCGACGGCAGCTGCCAGGGTGTCTTCCTGCGCTACGACCTGTTCGGCGGGCGCGGCCCCGCGATGATCATCGGCAATCTGCCGGAGGGCTCCCCGGCCCGCGAGCTCGCCGACGGCCAGATCCCCTTCGAGGTCGCCCAGCTCCTCGCGGCCCTGGAGAACGACGAGCCGGTCGAGGTCCTCGACACCGAGGACATGCCGGTCATGCAGGGCGACAACCTGCTGATCGTGCGCCGCGTGAAGCTCTCCGAGAGCCGGATCTCCTGCGTGCAGTTCGACCGCAGCGACAACGTCCTGGTGACGATCGCCAGTTGGGACCGGCCCATCACCGACGACCTGTACGCGCTCCTCAAGCCGCTGCCCGCCGAGCTGTTCCAGCAGGGCTGACGGGGGCGGGGGCCGATGAGCGCACGCGTCGACAGCTGGATCTGGGCGGTCCGCCTCACCAAGACCCGCTCCCAGGCCGCCGCGGCCTGCCGGGCCGGACACGTCAAGGTGAACGGGGAGCGCGCCAAGCCCGCCCAGCCGGTGAAGCCCGGCGACGAGGTGCGGCTCTTCCACGGCGGGCGGGAGCGGATCGTCGAGGTCAAGCAGCTCCTCACCAAGAGGGTCGGCCCGCCCGTCGCCGCCGAGGCGTACGTCGACAACAGCCCCCCGCCGCCCCCGCGCGAGCACGTCGCCCTCGCCGGCGTCCGCGAGCGCGGTGCCGGCCGCCCGACCAAGCGCGAGCGCCGCGAACTGGACGAGCTGCGCGGCCGCACCTCCTGAGGCGGCCGCGCCCCGCCGGGACGTTACGGAGCGAACAGCGCGGCCAGCCGCGCCGCCGACGTCCCGATCCCCGTCGGTCCCCTCCGCGCCAGCGCCGTACCGCCTCCGGAGCGCACGTCATCGGAGCCGTAACGGCGCACGCCCCGGTGCCAGTTGAGGATGCCGGCGAGCCAGTCCTCCAACTCCCGTACGTACGCCTCGAAGGCGGCGCGCCCCTTCGTGTCCAGCGCGAAGTCCTCGTACAGCATGGGCAGTTCGTGCTTCTTCACATGCTCGAACTGGCGCAGTCGGCCGCGCATCAGGTCGTCGACCATCGTCACGGCCGTCGGATAGTCGCAGTCGAAGAACTTCTCCAGCACCAGGACGCCGTTGTGCACCTCGCCCTCGACCTCGATCTCCTTCTGGTACGAGAAGAGGTCGTTGAGGAGGGTCGCGTAGTCCGCGGCGGAGTTCTCCAGGGCCCGGACCGTGCCCGTGCGGTAGATCTCGGGAGGCAGCACCTCGTCGTGGCGCAACCGACAGAGCAGCATGGTGAGTTCGGACCCGAAGGTGGTCCGGCGCATCTCGATGTAGTCCACCGGGTCGGGAACGCGGTGCTGCGCCTGGTTGTGCAGCTCCCACACCCAGCTGTCGAGCATCGCGTCCAGCGCGGCCCGCAGCTCGGCCCGTGCCCGAGGGCCCATGGGCCCCGCCGTCCGTGCCCACAGATCGGCGAGCGCACGCTCCATGGGGCTGACCGCGAGCGCGGCGCCCGCCGCCGGATCGTCCACCGGCGTACAGGACTTGAGGCGCTCGGTGCACTCCTTGGCACCGATCGGATTCCGGGACCGGCCGAACACGAGCGGATAGTAGTCGTCTCCGTACGTGCCCCAGGTCAGCCACTCTGCGCTGAGCTCCAGCTCCTCCGGCGTGGCGTCCGGGTCGAGGCCCGCCGAGCAGAGCGCGAAATCGAAGCCCTCCATCATCGGACGGTCCCAGATGTCGTCCAGGAGCCCCATCCCCTCCGCCCAGTCCTCCGACCGCCGCTTCGCCTCCTGATGATGCGGACTCAGGGACAGCGGATACGGGAGGTCGAAGTCGGGCAGCAGCGACGGCCCCACCTGCTGGTGCGGCACATGGGTCAGCGCGCGCAGTCGCGAGGCGGCGGGGCGGCCGAAGAGGGTACGGATGTCGAGCGCGGAGGTGCCCAGCACCCCGTCGAGCCGCGAAGGCCCGGTGTCCAGGCCCTCGTTCATATAGCGGCTGGAGCGCATGTGCCACTCGTGCCCGCCGGACTGCCAGTCCTGAAGCCCCTTCGCGTACGCCGCGACGGCCACGCACTCCTCGGCGCTCAGCCCCTTCTCCAGGCAGAGTCCGGGGACTTCGGTGAGGGCCGTGTTCTCGAACTGCTGCAGCCGTGAGGTCAGCAGGTCGTTGACGGCCTCGGCCGCCTCCTGGGTCGTGCACCCGAGGAACTTCTCCAGGACGAGGACACCGTTGCTGTTCTCGCCCTCGTCCTCGACCTCCCGCTGGTACGAGAAGAGGTCGTTCCGAAGATGCACCGCGTCGGAGAAGGCGTCCCGCAGCACGCGCAGCGGACGGGAGTGCGCCACCTGCTCGGGGACCTCGGCGCCCGCCGCGTACTCGACGAGCCCCGCCGACCACGGGGCGCCCCCCACCTTGCGGCGCATCTCGATGTACTCGACGGGGTTGGCGATCCGACCCTCGTTGATGTTGTCGAGCTCCCACAGGGACTCGTAGAGCAGCGCCTCGGTCGCCTCGGAGAACCGTTCCCGCCAGGCCGGGGACATGCTCGGGACCGTCCGCGTCCACAGGTCCGCCAGGCCGGCCTCCACCGGGTTGGTCGGCTCCGGCATCGATGCAGACGGGTCCATCGGCATGAAGAGCGGCAGCCGGTCCAGATACGCCTTGCTGCCGGGACGGTCCTGGGTGCGTTTGAAGACCTCCAGGAAGTGGTCGTCGAAGAAGAACACCCAGGTGTACCAGTCGGTGACCAGGGACAGCGCCTCGGCGTCGCAGTCGGGGTGGGTGTACGAGCACAGCAGCGCGTAGTCGTGCGACTCGAGGTCGTGCTCCTCCCAGACGCCCGAGCCCTCCAGCATCCCCATCGCCCGCGCCCACTCCCGGGTGTGCGTGCGGGCGGCCTCCACATGGGGGTTGAGCCGCGCCGGATACGGGACATAGAAATCCGGCAGAACGAAGGGCTGAGCCATGCGTGCGGGGCCTTTCGGTGAGAGTGGGCATGTGTTCGGCCCAGCTTTACCCCTCGCCTCTCGGGGCCACGCGACCTCGCGAATAGTCATATGAGCGCCGCAGGGGTGGGGGGGGGGGGGGGGCCCCGCGGCCCCCCCCCCCCCCCCCCCCCCCCCCCCCCCCCCCGCCCCCCCCCCCCCCCCCCCCCCCCCCCCCCCCCACCCCCCCCCACACCCCCCCCCCCCGCCCCCCCGGGGGCCCCCCCCCCCCCCCCGCCCCGGGGACACCG
>NZ_JBHWJZ010000040.1:0-50567 GCF_042731085.1 Streptomyces sp. NPDC059875 | reverse complement strand
CTGCCCCCCCGGGGCCGGGGGGGGTTTTGGCCGGGGGTGCCGGGCCCGGGGCCCGTTGCGGGCGGGGCGGGGGGGCCCCGCCCCGCCCGCCACCCCTCACGATCCGGCCGACACCCCGCTCAGGCGCGGGAAACCCGCACGTCGGACGCCTTCACGAAGGCCACCCGATGGCCGAACTGGATCTCGTAGTACTGCTCTTGGCCCCGGACCACCGCGTGCCCGGTGGTGTCGAACACCGGCGCGAAGTAGTACTCGCCCGGGGTGCGATCGCCCACCACGTAGGCCTGGCCCGCGAGCAGCTTGTACGGGAGCGGCGACACCGACTGGACCGGCACACCCGCCGGATAGGCCGAGGCCTCCGGATAGGCACGCCCGTACACCGGGACCTCCGTCGCCCCCTCCTTCGGGGTCAGCACCCAGCCCCGCGCGTTCACCGCCGTCGGCCGCGCCTTCGGGTTGTGGAACCAGGCCTTCTGCCCCAGGTACCAGATCGCCGTCCAGTCGCCCTTCCGCTCCGCCACCGCGTACTGCTGGCCCGTCGAGGCCCGCGCCCCGGTGTCGTTGACCCCGGTCGTCGAGTCCTCGCCACCCGGCCGCAACCCGATGTCCTTGACCAGCGGGGCGTCGGCGCTCGGCGCCGTGTGCAGCCGGACAGCGCCGCTGCCGTGCGGGGCGCACGCCTCTCCCGCCTTCACGCACCCCGTGTACACCGGCTGGTGCGCGGTGTACTCCGGACGGATCGTCACCACACCCGCGTCCGGGCCCGCGCTCGGGGTGAACGGCCGGCCGAGCAGCCGGAAGTAGTGGGCCCAGTCCCAGTACGGCCCCGGGTCGGTGTGCATCCCGCGGATCGTCGAGGTGACCGTGCCCGGCACGTTGTCATGACCGAGGATGTGCTGCCGGTCGAGCGGGATGTCGTAGCGCTGCGCCAGATACCGCACCAGACGCGCCGAGGTCCGGTACATCGCCTCCGTGTACCAGGAGTCCGGGGCCGTCAGGAAGCCCTCGTGCTCCAGGCCCACCGACTTGGCGTTCACGAACCAGTTGCCCGCGTGCCAGCCGACGTCCTTCAGCGGCAGATGCTGCGCGATGTGCCCGTCGGAGGAGCGCAGCGAGTACTGCCACGAGACGTACGTCGGGTCCTGCACCAGCTTGAGCGTGACGTCCCAGGTCGCCTCGGTGTCGTGCACGATGATGTACTCGATCGACTGGGACGCGGGCCGGTTCGCCTTGTCGTGGTTGCCGTAATCACCGTCACCGAACTCCTCGTACGGCGCCGGGATCCACTCGCACGCCACCGTGCGCGGGCACTCCGTCGGCCCCGTCTTCGGCTGCCGCAGCTCCAGCGACTCCACCTGACCGGACGCGGGCGCGACATCCGGATCGGCCGCGAGCGTGACGACCTGCCCGCTGTCGGTCGTACGGGTCTCACCGCTCCGGATCACGTCGTACACGTCGTTCGCGTACGTCGTCGCGGTCGCGGTGTCGTCGGCGTCGGAGTACCGCGCCACCGCCCCGTACCAGTCGGCCGGGTCCGAGCTCAGTGGCCGGCCCGACGCGCGCTGGGCGGCGGCCAGCAGCGCCGCGCCGCCCTCGATGTTCGCGGCGGTACTGGTCCGCAGCTCCTCCGACGGAATGCCGGACAGCTCCGCGGCCCGCTCCAGCGTCTTGAGGCGGGCGGGCAGCTCGGCCGCCGTCGGCAGCGCGGCGCCTTCCTCCGCCCCGTGGCGCGGCGCCCGGGAAGCGTCGCCCCGCGCGTCCTCCTCGCCGTGCGAGTGGTGCGGGGCCTCCGCGAGCGCGGTCACCGCGTCCGTGAGGTGCATCGGACCGTAGCCGCCGGTCACGCTCGGCGCCCCACCGTGCGCGTCCCACCGCGACTGGAGGTACGACACCGCGAGCAGCACGCTCTGCGGCACACCCTGACGCTCGGCGGCGGCGGCGAACTGCCGCTGGAGCGAGCCGGACACCACCGGACCGGCGGTCGCCGGCGGGGCGGCCGAGAGAAGAGGGAACAGCAGGGCGGCGGACGCCACGGCGCCCACCGTTCGGGCGACCTGTCTGCGCGACGCGGAACGGTGCAAGGCAGCCTCCGGAAACAGGGGGTGACGAGGGGGCGTGCGGGGCCGAACCCGTACAGGGGTATCGGCTTCCGGACGATCCGTCAATCACGCCTGGCCCCAAGAGATTTCCCATGTCAGGGCCGTCTCGTGGAGTTTCGCGGCGGCGGCGCACGGGCCTGCGGCGCGTCAGTGGAGTGGACCAATGAGGCGGGTGCGAGGGGGAACGAACACCGCGCCCCGGTGTGTCGGCACCGGGTGCGCGGCGTGTCACCCCCGCTGGGTCGGTCGGTACGCGGTCACCTCGTACCGACCGCGGCGCGCACGGCCCGCCGTGCCATGGCGCAGTCGTCGTGCAGCCGCCGCAGCAGCAGCCGCTGCTCCTCGCCGGGCGAGACCGCGCCCGAGGGAACGGGAACCGAACCGGCGGGCGGCGCCTCCTTGATGGTGCGCTGCACCGCCGTCTCGTACGTACGGATCTCCCGCGTCAGCACGATCATCAGGTTCACCAGGAAGGCGTCCCGGGACGCCGCTCCCGCCTGCTGGGCGAGCTGACTGATCTGCCGCCGCGCCAGCGGCGCGTCACCGAGCACCGCCCACATCGTCGCCAGGTCGTACCCGGGCAGGTACCAGCCCGCGTGCTCCCAGTCCACGAGGACCGGGCCGGTGGGGGAGAGCAGGATGTTGGAGAGCAGGGCGTCGCCGTGACAGAACTGACCCATGCCCTGGCGTCCGCCCGCGTGTGCCAGGCCGTGCAGCAGTTTCTGCAGGTCGTCCCGGTCGCGGTCGGTGAACAGGCCCAGCTCGTGGTAGCGCGCGATCCGCGAACCGTAGTCGAGCGGCGCGTCGAAGGTGCCGGCCGGCGGCCGCCAGGCGTTCAGCCGGGCGATCGCGCCGAGCGCCGCGCGCAGGTCCGCGCGGGGCGGCGCCTCGACGGGGTGGCGTGTCAGCGCCGCAGCCCGTCCGGGCATCCGCTCGATCACCAGCGTGCAGTTGTCCGGGTCCGCGGCGATCAGCCGGGGGGCTCGCACCGGTGGACGGTGCCGGACGAACGAGCGGTAAGCAGCTATTTCGTGCTGGAACCGCTCGACCCACGCGGGGGAGTGGTCCAGTAAACACTTGGCGACCGCGGTGGTCCGCCCGGTCGTCCCGACGATCAGTACGGAACGGCCGCTGCGCCGCAGCACCTGCACCGGGTTGAACTCCGGGCAGATCCGGTGGACGGACGCGATCGCCATCCGCACCTGGGCCCCCTGGGGGCCCGACAGGTCGATTCTCCCGCTGGGAGCTTGAGCGGCACTGCCCGCCCATCGCCTCGCGCGGCCCGCCGGGGAGACGGGGGCGAGATACGGTCCGCTGCCGGCCGGTACGGAACGGTGCTGCGGCCGGGGCGGGGCGGACACGGAGGACGATGCTGTGTACATGGGGAGACAGATCCCTTCGTGTGCCGACGAGTTGCGTGCGTCGCCCCGCCCGGCCTCCGGTCCGCACCCTGGGGAATGAGGGCCGGTTGCCGGGGCGGGGTGGCGCGTTCCTACCTGACACCCGGGCGCGGGTGGCGGAACATCGGGCGCACCCTGGCGAAGCCTGGCGAATAGTCGCCAGCCCTATGACAGGGGGTTACTGTCAACTCAGCCGAGAACCTGGGGGCTTACGTGACCGGACAGACCAACACCCGCCTGGCAGACCTCTTCGGCCTGGCCGGCTGGTCCAAGGGAGAGCTCGCGAGGCTCGTCAACCGGCAGGCGGCGGCCATGGGCCACCCGCAACTGTCCACCGACACCTCGCGGGTGAGGCGATGGATCGACATGGGGGAGACCCCGCGCGATCCCGTACCCCGGGTGCTGGCTGCACTGTTCACCGAGCGACTCGGCCGTGTCGTGACCATCGAGGACCTCGGGTTCGTACGACACGGGCGCGCCGGGAAACGGCAGAACGTCAGGAACACCGACAACCCTGACGGGCTGCCCTGGGCGCCCGAGCGTACGGCAGCGGTCCTCACCGAATTCACGGGAATGGACCTCATGCTCAACCGACGCGGCCTGATGGGCGCGGGCGCCGTGCTCGCCGCCGGCTCCGCACTCACCAGCGCCATGCACGACTGGCTCCACACCGACCCCGCACGCGCCGCCGCGCCGGCCCCCCGCGCGAACGATCCCCTCCACGCCGACCCCGCTGGGTTCGACCGCTACGAGGCCGCCCCCATCGGGTCGGAGGAGATCGAGGCACTGGAGCGCTCGGTGGAGGTGTTCCGCGCCTGGGACGCCTCCCGTGGCGGGGGGCTCCAACGTAAGGCGGTCGTGGGCCAGTTGAACGAAGTGGGCGGCATGCTCGCCTACCACCACCCCGACCACCTCCAGCGGCGCCTGTGGGGCGTCGCCGCCAACCTGGCGGTCCTCGCCGGCTGGATGTCCCACGACGTCGGCCTCGAACCGACCGCCCAGAAGTACTTCGTCATCGCCGCCCACGCGGCCCGGGAGGGTGGCGACCGCCCGCGCGCCGGCGAGGCCCTGTCCCGCGCCGCGCGCCAGATGGTCCACCTGGGCCGGCCCGACGACGCCCTCGACCTGATGAAGCTCGCCAAGTCGGGCTCCGGCGAGGAGGTACTGCCGCGCACCCAGGCGATGCTGCACACCATCGAGGCCTGGGCCCAGGCGTCCATGGGCAAGGGCCAGGCCATGCGTCGTACCCTCGGCGAGGCCGAGGACCTCTTCGTCTCCGACCGCTCGGACGTGCCGCCGCCGAGCTGGATGCAGAACTTCGACGACGCCGACATGCACGGGATGCAGGCCCTCGCCTACCGCACCCTCGCCGAACACGATCCCGGGGCCGCCGTCCCGGCGCAGCGCCACGCCAAGCTGGCGCTCGAGCTGCGCCGCAACGGCCACAACCGCTCCAAGCTCTTCGACTACATCTCGCTCGCCTCGGCCTGCTTCATCGCCGACGACCCGGAACAGGCCGACCGCTACGCCCGGCTCGCCCTGGTCTCCATGGGCGAGACCTCCTCCCACCGCACCTGGGACCGGCTGCGCGAGATGTACCGGCTGACCGGGCAGTACGCCGGCTACGGCAAGATCGAGGACCTGCGCGAGGAGATCGAGCTCGCGCTGCCCAAGCCCGCCGCGAAGCGGCCGAGGACCGGCTCGATCTGAGGCGAGGCGGTACGCGCGCTCGTCGGCACATCACGTACGTACGAGAAAGGGCACACCGGCTCCGCCGGTATGCCCTCCTGTGGCGGTGCGCCCTCCCGGGCGCCGCCGTCGCTACTGGCCCACCCGGACCACCATCACGCAGGCGTCGTCCTCGCGCGGTGCCTCGCCGAACTCCTCCACCACCGACCGCACGCAGTCCTGCGCGTCCCGCGCTCCGGCCAGCCGTGGCGCAAGCGCGAGCAGGCGCTGTGTGCCCGTGTCGTCCATGCTGCCGCGGCGGGTCAGTCCGTCCGTGTGCAGCACCAGCAGGTCACCGGGGAGCAGCCGGATCTCGGCCTCTCCGTACGCCGCCCCGGTCGTCGCTCCCAGGAGCACACCGTCGGGTCGTTTCAGAGCGAGCCCCGTCCCGTCGCGGAACAGCAGCGGGGCGGGATGGCCTGCCTGCGCCCAGCACAGCGTCTGGTTCGCCGGGTCGTAGCGGCAGCACATCGCGCTGCCCAGGGCCGGCTGGACCGAGGTCTCGAGCAGTTGGTTGAGATGTGCCATCAGGGCGCCGGGTCGGATTCCGGCCACCGCCATCCCGCGCAGCGCGCCGAGGAGCATGGCCATCGAGGAGGTGGCCGAGACACCGTGTCCGGTGAGGTCGCCGACCGTGAGCAGCGCGTCCCCGTCCGGGAGCGCGAGGGCGTCGTACCAGTCGCCGCCGATCAGGCCGGTGGTCGCGGCCGGAAGGTAGTGGCCCGCCACGTCGAGCGGGGCGCCCGGGCCGCCGTGGGCGAAGCGCAGGGAACCGCGCCACGGAGGCAGGACGGCCTCCTGGAGCTCGACGGCGACCCGGCGCTCGGTGCGCTCGATGTGGCGGCGTCGCTGCAGGCTGTCACGGGACTCGCGGACCGCCCGCTCGCTGCGGCGCAGTTCGCTGACATCCCGTAAAACGGCCCACATGGAGGCCGTGCAACCGTCGCCGTCGAGGACCGGCTCGCCCATCATGTGCAGCGTGCGGACCCGGCCGTCGGTGCGGACGATCCGGAACTCGCCGTCGATCGGCTTCCCGTCGATCAGACAGTCCGTCACCATCGCCTGGAGCACCTGCTGGTCCTCGGCGAAGACCATCGAAGGGAGATCGTCCAGGGACATCGGACCGCTCTCCGGGGTCCGGCCGAAGATCTGGTACAGCTCCTCGGACCAGCTGACCTCGTCGTTGAGCAGATTCCACTCGGCGCTGCCGACACGGCTCAGCAGGGAGCCCGTACGGGCGGGGGCGGGGCCGCCGTAGGCGGCGCCGGGGTCCGACGCGGCCTCCGGCTCGACCTCGATGGGGTCGGCGCCGGGCATCGCGGGGAGCTCGTCCGGGAGACCGGCCTTGAGCTGCCCCAAGTGCGCGCCGAGGTCATCGAGTTGATGGACTGCGAGGTCGCAGAGGGCGCGCTGCCAGCGGTTCTTCGGGTCGTCCTCGTCCAGTACGGCGTCCCGGCGCACGGCGTCCACGTCACCGCGCAGACGGCGGGTCTGCGAGATCAACGCGTCCACCGTGCCGGGCTCCGGCGGCTGGGCGGGACGGTCCGCGAACAGATGGGACGGCATGTCGTACTCCGATACAGGCGCGGCGCGGGCGATCTGTGGAACAAGGCCCGGATACGACTGTTGCACAGGCGGGGACAGCCCGTAAGGGATTTGGCAACACTCGATACGGTGGTGCTTCTGGCATATGCCAAAGGCCCGCCGATTATCGGCCATCGGGGTGGTAACGAGAAGGGGCGGTAAGAAGGTTACGGTGCTGGTGTGGTGAACGACGAGGTGGACACGGTGGGTACGGCGGTGCTGCTGGCGGCGGCGCCGGCCGGGCGGGGACGGGCGGTGGACGCGGCCTCCGTGCTGCCCGCGCTGGCGGCGGTGCCGCCGAGCGCGTTGACCGGCACGCCGGTGGCGACGGTCGTCGAGCTGGCCGACCCGCTGGACCCGCAGGCCGTACTGACGCGCCTGCGCGCGGCAGCGGCGACGCCGGGGCCGCTGGCGGTCTACCTCGCCGGCCAGCTCCAACTGGACCGGCGCCAGCACCTGCCGCACCTGGCGCTCGCGCGCAGCACGCCGACGACGCTGCGGTACACGGGGCTGCCGTGGCACTGGCTCGCGGCGGAACTCGCGACGCGGCGGCCGGGGACGACGACGGTGGTGGCGGACCTGGTCGCGGACCCGGAGCTGTGGCAGCGCCTGCGCACCGCCCCGGGCCTCGTCTCCCTGGGCCCGGGCCCGCTCCTGTACGGCAGGATCGCCCCGGCCCCGCGCCGGGGCGACCCGGCGACCCCGGAGTACCTCCGCCACTTCGCCACGGTCTGGCGCACGGGCGCCCGCCCACCGCTGTCCCACCTCCACGCGGAGGCGGCGACGCAGGCGGGCGACGCGGAGGCACTGCTCCTGACCCCGGAGTGGGGCGCCGGCGCGCCCACGACCCTGCCCATGCCGGGGCCGGCGGCGGGGTCGCCGGTCGCGATGCATGGCGTCCCCGCGGGCGCCGGAGCGGGGCCGGGTACGCCGGCCGCGGTGTCCGGCGGAACCGACGGCGCGGGCGCGTACGGTCCCGGACGCATGCCGGAGATTTCGCGTGGCCCCGACGCGCAGCCGGTACCGGCTGGGCCCGGTGTCGCCGTCGTGGGACGGTCGGACGGCCCCGACGCCGTGGCGCAGGTCCGTCAGCCTCAGGACATGGGCGCTCCCGCCCGCCCGGACCACGGGCACCCGCCCGTCGCGGCGGACGGCTTCGGCGCCGGACGTCCGGCAGTTCCGGCGCCGGCCGCTTCGCGACCGCTCGACGACCCCGCCCGGGGGACGGCACTCGCGCACGCGCCGGGCGCGGGGACTCACCATCCGCCGACCCTGCCGGCTCCGAAGCCACTCGCCGCCGTGACCCCCGAACCGACACCCGCCCCCGCCGACCCCGGTCGGGGCTCGGCCACGGCGCCCGCACGGACCCCGACTGGGCCCGGTACAGGCACGGCCCTGGCGTCGGTGCCTGCTGCTCCCGGCCCGCCCGCTCCCGGGCTGTCCGGGCCCGGTACGGGCACGACCACAGGGGCCGTGCCATCCGTCACGGTGCCGGCGCCCGTCGCCTTCGGGACCGGAGCGTCGCCCGTCGCGGCGCCCGCGCCCGCCCCGAGCAATGGGCACCCGCTCGCCCCTGCTGGGGGCCGTGCTCGGGTGACCGGTGGTGCCGTGAACGGAACGGGGCATCCGCCCGTACAGACGGTGGTCGTGCCCGACCCCCACCCCGCCATCCTCGCCGCCGCGCGGGCCGGGCGGCACGGGGAGGCGGTGGCCGTGGCCGTGGCGTGGGAGCAGGAGGCGTTGCGGCGGTACGGGCCGCGGTCGCAGCAGGCGCTGCACTGGATGGAGGTGCGGGCCGATCTCGCGCGACTTGCTGGGGAGCCCGGCCGCAGTTGTGAGTTGTGGATCGCCGCCGCCCAGGCCCGGCTCGGGCTGAGCCAGGGGCCCGACGATCCCGACGTCGAAGGCGCCGTCGACCGCGCGCACCATCAGTGGGAGCAGATCGAGGACCCCGCCCGCGCCCGCGAGTTGGGGCCCGCTCTCGTCGCCCTGCGGCAGCGTGTCCCGGGCCGCAAGGCCGGGGCTCTGGCCGCGCTGCAGCGCCGGATGCGCTGAACCCCGCACCGGAGAAAGGCACCGCATGTCGTCGCCAGCGGCGGCGAGGCCCTCATCGTGACGGACGAACAGATGGCGGCCGCTCAGGGCGAGTTGGCAGCGCAGGGGCTCTGGCAGGAGACCTCAGCGGCGGCCGGGCTCGCCGGGCTGCGCGCACTCGGCGGGCGGGAGACCGACGGCCCGGTGGTCTGCGTCGCCACGTCCAGCGGCTACAAGGACATCGCCACCGCGACCGCCTCCCCCGCCCCCATGGCCGCCGACTGGTCCGCGATCAAGGCCCGCCTCGTACGCCAGGACGCCGCCGGCCCCGAGGCCGAGGAACGACCCCTCGGGCCGGCCCAGGTCCGCCGGCAGCCCGCTCACCGTCCGCTGGCCGCCGCGTCTCGGTGCGCGGAAGGGAGACCGTTGCCCGGCGGCTGGGGCTCCCCGAGAACCGGCCGCAGCTGAGATGATCGTACGTATGAACCACTCGTCCACCGCCCCGGCCGGCGTCGTCCTCACCACCGAGCGACTGCTGCTGCGACCGGTGCGGGCGCGGGACGTGCCTGCGGTGACCCGGCTGTGGACCGACCCCGACGTCCGGTTCCACCTGGGCGGGCCGGTCGTCGAGCAGGTCGTACGGATCCGGCAGCGGCGGATCGTCGGAGCACCCGGCGTCCACGCGGTCGTCCGGGCCTCCGACGGGACACTGCTCGGGCTCGTCACCGTGGAGCCGGCGGCACGGGACGGGGAGACGGAGGTCTCGTACCAGTTCCTGCCCGAGTACTGGGGGCAGGGCTACGCGCGCGAGGCCGTCGCCGCCGCCGTCGACCGGGCGCTGGAGACCACGCCGAGCGTGGTCGCGGTGACGCAGGAGGCGAACGGGCGCTCGCGGCGGCTCCTGGAGGCCGTCGGGATGGTCCACGCCGCCTCCTTCGTGGAGTTCGAGGCCCATCAGGTGCTCTACCGCCGGACCCGCGGACCCGTCACGTGATCCTCTCGCCGGCCGCCAGTTTCGCCATCATCCGCGCCAGCCGCTCGGCCCGGTTCTTCGGGGTGCGCGCCTGCCACAGCCGCATGATCACCAGGTACCTGTCGGTCTTTCCGAGCTGTTCGTAGAAGGCCCGGGCCGGTTCGTCGCCCGCCAGCGCCGCCGCCAGGTCGTCGGGCACGGTCGCCTCCGCCTGCGACGGGTACGCGTTCGCCCACCGGCCGTCCGCCTGCGCCGCCCGCACCTCCGCGAACCCCGGCTCGCGCATCCGGCCCGCGGCCGTCAGCGCCTCGACCTTGCGGACGTTCACCATCGACCAGAGGCTGCGCGCCCGGCGCGGGGTGTACTTCTGGAAGTAGTAGGCACCGTCCCCGCCCTTGCGCTGCCCGTCGATCCAGCCGAAACAGAGCATGCAGTCGAGGACCTCCGGAATCGTCAGCGACTCGCCTCCCTTGTCCTTCTTGGCGATCCTCAGCCAGACCCCGGGAGTGTCGGCGTGGTGTGTTTCCAGCCAGGACTCCAGCTCCGTGGTCTTCGTGAAGGTCATGAGCTCGAGCCCCTCGTACCGCTCCATGGGACCAGTCCCCCTCGGTTCGTCGTCGTCGCGCAATCCGCTCACGACCACGATATTCACCCCGGCCGGCGCGCAGCCGCCCGAGCGGGACGAACTGCGCGCCGCACACGAGCGGCACCTCGTCAGAAACGGGCGTGCGTGGTGATGTCCGACTCGAACTGGGTGATCATCTCCGGCGTCACCGTCGGGCGGCACTGGCCGATCGCCTCCAGGTAGTCCGCCGTGCTCGCTCCCGGTACCCGCTCCTCGGCGGCCGCCCGCCCACCGACCGAGACCAGATCGCGCTCGAAGGAGTTCTGGGCGGCGATCCGGGCGGCGTGCTCGATGTCGGCGGGCGTGAACAGGTCGCTCGCCGCCACCAGTTCGTCGATGTCCACGTCCGGGCGGCCCTCGGTGTACCGCGCCCAGATCGCCGACCGGGCCGCCTTGTCCGGCGTACCGATCGGAATGAGGTAGTCGAAGCGGCCGGGACGCAGGAAGGCCGGGTCGAGCGAGCGGATCGAGTTCGTCGCGCAGACGAGAAGCCGTTCGTCGCGCTCCCGGAAACCCGGTATCAGCTTGAGGAGTTCGTTGGTCACCCCGTGCATGCCACCGGGCTGCGCCGGTTCCTGGCGGACGGGGGCGATCTCCTCGACCTCGTCGATGAAGACCAGAACCCGCTCCAGCTCGGCGATCCGGGCGAATGCGGAGCGCAGCGCCGCCGCCAGATTGCCCTCGTCGGCCAGTCGGCTGGGCAGGATCTCCACGAACGGCCAGCCGAGCCGGGAGGCGATCCCACGGGCGAACGTCGTCTTGCCGGTGCCCGGCGGGCCGAACAGGCCCACGGCGCGCGGCGGGCGCACACCGTGCCGCGCCGCGCGCTCCGGCTCGGCGAGCGGCAGGACCACACGCCGCTCGATCAGGTCCTTCTCGCGCTCCATGCCGGCGACCTTCGCCCACAGGTCGCCGGGCAGCAGCCGGCCGCCGAGGTCGTCGAGGAGGTTGGCGGCGGGCCCGTGCAGCGGCTCGACCTTCTCGAAGTAGGCGACGGCGGGCTGGCGGGTGTACCCCGCGTTGAGCAGTCCCTCGCCGAGCAGGTCCTCCTCGGGCAGCACGTACGCGATCCGGCCGACCCGCGCGGCGACCAGGCGGCGCTCCAGCTCGACCAGGAGCGCGCTGGCGAGGCCACGGCCCCGCCAGGCCGAGGAGATCGCGATCCGCATGACCCAGGCCCGTTCCCCGGCCACGCAGGCGAGCGCCGTCCCGATGGGCACGCCCTGGTGGACGGCGACGACCGCCGGCTGGCGGGAGGTCAGGGCGCCGATGCATTCGGCCAGGGAGAAGACGGATTCCTGGCCGAGTTCGGCCGTGGTGTCGATCAGGTGGACCACTGCGGCGAGATCGCTCTCGCGGTAGTCATGGATGAGCCAGTTCACCGGTACCGCCCCTCGTTCGTTCGTTCTTCGCGCCGTGCGGCGAGGCTAGGGGCGGGGGAGGAGGCGGGTCGTGCGCCATCGTGCACAAGGCCCGCCCGGCAAATGCTACGAACCGTCACTGGGCTTGAGGCACCAGGAATGCGCGAAGCCCCCGGAAGGTACCCTCCGGGGGCTTCGTCAGGTGGAGCTCAGGACTGTGGAGCTCAGTACGCCGGCGCGAGCTTCGGGTTCGGGCCGTAGGCGTTGTCCGTCTGGTTGCCCTCGGTCGCGTAGAACACGATGAGGATGATCGAGCCGACCAGCGGGATGATGCCGATCAGGATCCACCAGCCGGAGCGGCCCGTGTCGTGCAGACGGCGGACCGTCACACCGAGGGTCGGCAGGAACACGGCCAGCGCGTAGACGGCGGTCAGCAGCGGAGACGTGGTGAGGACCGCGTCGATGATCGCGACGACGACGTACGCGATGAGGTTGAACAGCATGTACATCCAGTATTCCTGGCGGCGCGCACGGCCGGTGAATACCGCGTACTTCTTGAGAACGTCGAGGTACCAGTTCACTTAGTCCCCCCAAGGACTGGGAAATGCGAGCGGGAGCCTGTCCCTGTGGAGCAAGCTTACGCAGAACTTATGTGGCCGAAACGCCGTCGGTCAATTCGTTACCTGGGGTGGGGCGTTGGGGGCCGTTGTGTCTGGATTTGCGTACGCGGCACGGCTACGGCGTCGTATCCCTGGCCCGGGGATACGACGCCGTTCTGGGAGAGGATCAGAGCTTTATCCCGTTCTCCTCGTCTTGCTCATGAGGAGCCCGCCCGCCGTGAGGGCGAAGAGGCAGACGCATGCGCCGGTGATGACGTTGCTGACGATCGCGCCGGTGTCCGCGTCCCGGGCGACCACCCAGGGGGAGATGATCAGCCACACGCCACCCGCCAGGGCGACGAAGTTCAGGTCCTGCGACCTTTCCGGGGCCATCGACATACAGACTCCGAGAGCCGCGAGACCGATGCCGACGATCAGGTTGCTGAGGGCGAGGTCCGGGTGGAGGCCCGCGAAGTGAACCGTGTAGGCGGAGATTGCGGCCCAGATGCCGGCCAGGATGACCAGTTCCTCGACCGCAGCGACACCACGGGTCTGGAGCATCCGGGAGTAGCGGTCACGCATTTCCGATGCGTCGGGGTGTCCCCTGATATCACCAGGACGGTGAGAGACGTCAGACATACGACTCGCCTCCTTCTGGCGTCATGCACGTCTGATCGCGCTTGCGGCGTGGTGCCGCGGTTTCATTGTGCGCTTATCTGGGCTTTATGTGTAGATGTGTCCGATAAGGGATCCGCACAGAAATGACGCCACGGATATGCGGAGAACCACCAAAGAAGTGATCGCCGAATGAACATTCCCTGAAGAGCCACGCATGACGTCGTATCGATATGCGCGACCCCGGGCCGCCGGTCAGCCCCTGCTGTACGGGTGGGTCATGATCTCCATGTTGTGGCCGTCGGGGTCGGCGAAGTACGCGCCCCGGCCGCCGAACAGATGGTTGACCTCACCCGCCTCGGTGTGGCTCGGGTCCGGGTAGTACGTGACCCGCATCCGCTCGAGCCGGGCGATCATCGTGTCGAACTCCTCGTCGGACACGAGGAACGCGTAGTGCTGAGGGGTGAACGAGGCGTCGGCCGACTCGTAGAAGTCGAGGGCGACTCCGTTGCCGGTCTCCACCGGCAGGAACGGCCCGAAGGGCGCGCCGACCTCCAAGCCGAGCACCTCGGCCAGGAACTCGGCGGAGACCCGCTTGTCGCGGGCGAAGACGATGGTGTGATTGAGCTCGACGGCCACAGCGGCTCCTCTCGAAGGCTGCGCAGTCATATGACCACGCTAGCCCGTGATCATCGGGGCGGGCAATGGGGCAACGGGGCAGTGGCGAAGGGTCCGGCCGAACCCTCCGGCGTAGCCTGGAAGAGGACTCGGGGGCTGGCACGTCTCACCGCCGGGAGGCGGACGAACATGACCGGAATCGTGTCCAGGAGCTTCGACTCCGCAGATGAGACCCGTCCCTTCGAGGGTGGCAAGGGCAGGCTGGACCTGGTCAACACGGACCGTGGTCCGGTCGGCCGGGCCGTCTTCGAGCCGGGCTGGAAGTGGTCCCAGCACGTCAAGCCCATCGCCGGAACGGACAGCTGTCAGGCGGACCATGTCGGCTATGTCGTCAGCGGCCGGATGAAGATCGTCATGAACGACGGCGACTCGATCGAGGTGGGCCCCGGCGACTTCTTCGCCGTTCCTCCAGGGCACGACGCCTGGGTCCTCGGCGACGAGGCCTGCGTGGCCCTGGACTGGATGGGCTTCGGCGAATACGCCGTACGCCAGGGCGGTTGAGGGAACCACACGGGGCGGGACCGCGGCGTCGGCGGGGTACGTCGGCGGGACCGCCGGCAGGGCCGGGAAATTGCCGGGACCGCAGTCCGTGCCCGCTGGCACGATGACCCGATGAACGAAGATCGCCGCATTCAGCCACCCCGTACCGCCGATGAGCGCGCCACGCTCACCGCGATGCTCCAGTTCCAGCGCGACACCCTGGAGATGAAGTGCGCGGGGCTGACCGCCGAGCAGCTGAAGCAACGTGCGATCGCTCCGTCCGGACTCTCCCTCGTGGGCCTGGTGCGGCACGCGGCCGAGGTCGAACGCGGCTGGTTCCGCAATGTCGTCAACGGCGAGAAGAGCCGCAGCCCTTGGACGCCACCGGGCTCGACGGAGTGGGCGGACTTCGAGGTCGACGGCCTCGACGAGGCCGGTGTCGCGGAGGCGTTCGCGGTGTGGCGCGACGAATGCGCCCGGGCGCGCGCCGTCGTGGACGCGGCGGACTCCCTCGATGTGCGCGGACACATCGGCGGGGAGGCGTACTCCCTGCGCTACGTCCTCGCCCACATGATCGAGGAGTACGCCCGTCACAACGGTCACGCGGACCTGCTGCGCGAGCGCATCGACGGCGTCACGGGGGAGTAGCGGGGGTCGCCCGACAGGTGGAGCAAATGCCCTGATCAACAGGTCCGTTGGCCTGTTATCGTCCCCCGTATGCCCGAACTGGTCGCCCCCACCGCACAACTCCACACCTCCTGGCTCGAGGCACACGCCGAGTGGAGCCCCGGCGCCCACCAGGACGGTGCCGGGATGAGGCTCGCAGAAGGAGACGCCCTCGCGAGTCCGGAGGTCTTCGCCGCCTGGGTGGGGAGACTGCGGGCACAGTCCGACCGGACGCGGCCGCTCGCGGAGGGCTGGGTGCACGCCACGCACTGGTGGATCGTCGAGGACGGCGCGTACGCGGGCGCGATCGACCTGCGCCACGGCCTCAACGACTTCCTGCTGCGCGCCGGCGGGCACATCGGTTACAGCGTCCGCCCCTCGGCCCGCCGCCGCGGCCTCGCCACCTGGGCGCTGGGCGAGGTCCTCCCGGAGGCCCGCGCCCTCGGCCTCGATCGCCTCCTTCTGACGTGCGACGAGGACAACGTCGCCTCGGCGCGCACGATCGAGCGCAACGGCGGGGTCCTGGAGGACGTCCGCGTGACGGAGCTCGGCCGCAAGCGGCGCTACTGGATCGCCCTGTGAGGGCGCCGGACGAGGTCGCCGAGGCCATCGCGGCGGAACTCCGGCTCATGGAGCCCTCGGTCCGCACCTCCCGCGCACTCGCCCGCGAACTCCTCGACCCCGAGTTCGTCGAGGTCGGGTCCTCCGGCCGCCGCTGGACGTACGAGGAGATGCTCGCCGCGCTCCCGGACATGCTCGGCGGCACGGAGGACGGCCCGCGCTACGAGCCCACGGCGATGACGGGCACGCTCCTGGCCCCCGGCCTGGTCCACCTGACCTACGAAACCGTCATCGACGGCCATCGAGCCCGCCGCAGCTCCCTCTGGCGCCGAACCGACACCGGTACCGGCTGGCAGCTGTACTACCACCAGGCCACCCCGGTCCCACCGGAGACGGACTAGGGGACGATGCGGCTCCGTCGTGGCCGGGCCGCTCTGCGCAGGACCATGCGCCAGTACTGGGGCCGCACCCCGACGGCACCACGGCTTGTGCAGTGACGTGCGAGCTGTGGTGCCGCCGAGCACGCGGGACTGTGCCGTGTCAGCCGTACGCGTCCGTCACGCAGTACGCGGCGCAGGACGCCCGTTCGTACTGGAGGCGGAGGGCCGCCGCCGCGTCGGCGCGTCGTACCTCGGTGTGGCCGAAGCGTTCGGCCGCCAAGCGCAGCACGTCCTCTACGGTGACGACGGCCGGTTCCCCGTGGCCCGCCGCGTCGCGGGCCGAGGCGATCGCCAAACCGGCCGCGCGGAGCAGGACGCGGGAATGGGCGCGCTCGGTGGCGGCGCGGGCCCGAGCGGGATGCAGCGGGCGTACCGCCCGACCCCTCCGGGCGACGCCCGCCGCCATCAGGGCCGCGCCGGCGGCCACCACCAGGATCCCGACCACCGTCGACGCTTCCATGCCGCCGCCCCCTCCCGCCGAGCCGTTCGTACGCGGTCTACCCGAGTTCGGGGGAGCGATACCCCTCCCCGGACCGGGGAACCACGGACGGATCGTCAAGAACGCCGTCCTGTGCGAGAGTCACCGCACCGGCCGGCACCGCGTCCCGCCCGAGCGCCCCGGGCACCGGAACCGGCACGGACGTGGCCCCCGCCGTGAGGGCCCGCCTCCCGGCCAGGCGGGCGGCGATGCCGCGCTCCAACCAGGGGTGCCAGTCCGCGAGACAGCCGCCGAGCACGACCTCGTCCACGTCGAGCAGGCTCGTGACGGAGAGGACGGCCGCTCCAAGGACCTCCCCGGCCGCGTCCAGCGCCGCACGGGCCCGCTCCCCGCCCTGGGCCAGCTCCCGCCCGAGCGCGTCGGGGGCCGCGTCCGTGCCCTCCCGTTCGCGCACCTCCGTGAGGCCCGCCGCGTCCGTCAGCGCGCGGCCAGGTTGTGGCGGCGTACCGCGGCGGAGTCTGCCGGGGAGGAGGTCGAGGAGGCGGACACCCCGGGCCGATCCTCCCCGGCGACCTATATGGTTACACGTGCAAGTGACACGTGTCACTTTCTTACTTCCAGCGTTGACGTAATTGGTTCCCGGCCAGACGCTGTGGGCCCACCAAGAGCGTCAAGTGATCCCGCAGGAGCCCCCGCATGCCTCGCACCACCGCGCCCCTCGTCACCACCACCCGCGGCCCGGTCCGTGGCGAGCGCCGCGCCGACGGCAGCGTCCGCTTCCTCGGCATCCCCTATGCCCAGCCGCCCGTCGGCGACCTCCGCTTCGCCGCCCCCGTGCCCCCGGAACCCTGGACCGAGCCCCTCGACACCACCGCGTACGGGCCCACCGCCCAGCGCCGTCCGTTCGCCGAGGTCACCACCATCCCCGAGCCGTCCCTCCCCGGCGCCGGCGTGCTCAACCTCAACGTCTTCACCCCCGCCGCCGACCCCGAGGCGGGGCTGCCCGTCCTCGTCTGGATCCACGGCGGCGGCTACGTCGCCGGCTCGGCCGCCAGCCCCTGGTACGACGGGTCCGCCTTCAACCGGGACGGCGTCGTCCTGGTCTCCCTCGGCTACCGGCTCGGCATCGAGGGCTTCCTGCACCTGGCGGACGCGCCCGACAACCGCGGCGTCCGTGACTGGATCGCCGCTCTGGAGTGGGTCCGCGACAACATCGCCCGCTTCGGCGGCGATCCGGCCAAGGTCACCGTCGCCGGCCAGTCGGCGGGCGGAGGCGCCGTCCTGACCCTGCTCGCCGTCCCCGCGGCCCGTGGCCTGTTCCGCGGCGCGCTCTCCGTCTCCGGTGCGGTGATGCGGCCGGACGGCCCCGAGGTCGCCCGCGCCGCCGCCCGCCTGTTCACGGCCCGTACCGGCGTACCCGCCACGGCCGCCGCGCTGCGCGACCTCGACGACGACGAACTGCTCGACCTCCAGGACAAGCTGGGCGAGCCGGGCCCGGACCGCGAAGGGCTGCCGCCGCTGCTGTCCCTCGGGCCCTTCGCGGACGGCGAGCTGATCCCGGAACCGGTCCTCGAGGCGCTGACGGACGGCGCCGCAGGCGCCGACGTCCCGCTGATGCTGGGCTTCACGGCGCACGAGTTCAACGCCATCCCCGCCCCCGGGCCCGACGGCCCGCCCGTGCCGGTCCTCCTCGGCACCGTCGGCCTGGCGTCGGACCGGGTGGAGTCCTTCACCAAGGCCTACGCGGCGGCCGGCCCCGACCGCCTCTTCGGCCAGGCGCTGACCGACGCCACCTTCCGTGCGCCGTCCCTGGCCGTGGCCGATGCCCGCGCCGCTCGCGAACGGCCCACCTGGCTCTACGAGTTCGTGTGGGAGTCGCCGGTCAACGCGATGGCCTTCCACTGCCTCGACCTGCCGTACGCCTTCGACCTTCTGGACGCCGAGGGCGTCACGGCGGCCGCCGGTGACGCGCCGCCGCGCGCGCTCGCCGACGCGATGCACCGCGCCTGGGTCGCCTTCGTACGGGACCAGGACCCGGGTGAGTCCTGGCCTCGCTACACGGCCCGGGACCGCGCCACGATGGTCTGGGACACCGAGCCGCGCGTCGAACGGGACCCGCTGCGTCAGGTCCGCGAGATCTGGCTCGCCTGACCGGTCCGGCGGGCTTCCTGCGCCGCCTTCCTCCCCGCTTCCCCCCGCGGCTTCCCTCCCCGCGTCGTCTCAGCTCGGCGCGGGGACCCGCTCTAGGGCGGGGTCCCGCCCGCAACTCAGGACAGGGCCTCGATGATCGCCGCCGAGAAGGGCCGTACATCGGCCGGCCTGCGTGAGGTGATCAGCCGGAATCCGCCGGACGTGTCGACCACGACCTCGCGGTCCACCCACGTCCCGCCCGCGTTCACCAGATCCGTCCGTATCGAGGGGTACGAGGTCACTTCCTTGCCCGGGACAAGCCCGCTCTCCACGAGCAGCCACGGGCCGTGGCAGATCGCGGCCACGGTCTTCCCGGTCTTCGCGAACGTCTGCAGCAGCCGCTGGGCCGTGGGGTCCACCCGCAGGCGGTCCGCGTTCACGGTGCCGCCCGGTACGACCACCGCGTCGAACCGTTCCGCCGACACCTCGCCGTACGTCGTGTCGGGCCGTACGACGTCACCGGGCCGCCGGTCCGACACGAGCGTGTGCACGGGCTCGGCCTTCCGCGCCGCCACGGTGACCCGGGCGCCGGCCTCCCGCAGAGCCTCCACCGGCTTCTTCAGTTCGTCCTGCTCCGTGCCGTAGTTCGTCGTGAGGACGAGGACGCGTTTTCCGTCGAGGGACACGGCAGCCTCCCGCCTGCGGGCCGCGAACCGGCCACACCCCCGCGAGTCTCCGCCCACCGCGCCGCTAAACGGGGACGCTCCGGTAGTGGGTCGTGATCCTGCCCCCGTCGTCCAGGACGTGGAAGGCGAGCGACGGAGCCATCTCGTCGCGGTACACATGGCCGCTCGGGCGGTCGTACGACTCCCAGGGGAGCTTTGCCGTCGAGATCACGCCGGGGGCGACAAGGAGCGGGCGCCCCGCGAAGGTGGTGGCGGCCGCCGTGTGCGCGTGCCCGCACAGGAAGGCGACGATGCCGGGCCTGCGCGCGGCCAGCTCGGCGAGCCGGTCCTCCCCGAACTGGCGGATGCCGTCGACGAACGGGATGTGCAGCGCCGTCGGCGGGTGGTGGAAGCCGACCAGGACGGGCACGTCCTCCGGAGTGTCGTCCAGTACGGACTCCAGCCAGGCCAGGGTCTCCTCCTCCAGGAACCCCTCGTCCTTGCCGGGCACCGACGAGTCGCCCAGGGCGAGCACGAACCCCGCCCCGCGCAGCACCTGGTTCACCGGGGCACCGGGCCGCGTCGCGGTGTCGCCGAGGAGCACCTCGCGGAAGACGTCCCGCCGGTCGTGGTTGCCCGGACAGACCAGCAGCGGGTGCCGGGTCCGCAGCAACTCCCGTACGTGGAGGTACTCCGACTCCAGGCCGTGGTCGGCGATGTCGCCCGTCACCACGACCGCGTCGAAGTCGGCGTCGAGCGATTCCAGATAGGTCATCACGGACCTGGTGCGTTCCGCGCTGCGCGGCGAGCTGTCGATGTGGATGTCGCTGAGATGCGCGATCACGATCACGGCGGTGGACCCCTCCCCGGCGCAAGGCCGCGAGAACCACGGGACGGCCTCCGCGTCCCCGGCGCGAACCTACTGCGTCCCGCGCCCCCGCCGCGCGGGCCACCTCGGTACAAGTGGCCCGGGACCGCGCGATGCCCCGGCGTTAGCATCGCGCGACGGCCGACCGGGCCGCCGGACCGAGCAGCACGTCAGAGAACGGACATCACCGATGCTGAAGGACTTCGCCGAGCTCTCCACTCCCCTGATCGCCGACGCCTGCGTCCGGCTCGGTGAACCGCTGCGCGCCGCTCCCGCCGGTATCGCCCCCGTCGTGCCGGGACAGCGCCTCGCCGGACGGGTGCTGCCTGCCCGGCACTACGGCAGCGTCGACGTCTTCCTGGAGGCCTTCGGAGGGGCCGAACCCGGGGACGTGCTCGTCGTCGACAACGCCGGCCGCCGCGACGAGGCCTGCGTCGGGGATCTGGCCGTGCTCGAGGCCGAGGCGGCGGGAGTCGCCGGCCTCGTCGTCTGGGGGTTGCACCGCGACACCCCCGACCTCGTCGAGATCGCGCTGCCGGTCTTCTCCTACGGGCGTCATGCGCCCGGACCCGTCCGCCTGGACGCACGCGAGCCGGAAGCCCTGCGCACCGCACGGTGCGGCGAGCACCTGGTGAGCGCCGCCGACGTGGTCTTCGGCGACGACGACGGCGTGCTGTTCGTGGCCGCCGACCGGGTCGACGCCGTCCTCGAGACCGCCCGCGGGATCTTCCGCACCGAGCGCGAACAGGCGTGCAGGATCAGGGCCGGCGAGACGCTGCGCGCGCAGACCCGGTTCGATGAGTACCTCGCCGAGCGGGAGGCGGACCCGTCGTACACCTTCCGCCGGCATCTGCGCCGGATCGGCGGCGCCATCGAGGAGTAGCGGGAGTCCGCGGATCAGCCGGCCCGGAAGCCGATCGCCCCGTCCGGCAGCACCGCCTCCACCGTCGCGCCGTGTTCGACGGTCCGGCTCACCGTGCAGAACTTCTCGTGCGTCAGCCGCACTCCGCGCGCGAAGACCTCCGCCGCCCGCGGGTTGCTCTCCGGCAGTTCGAATTCGTAACTGACCCTGATCCGGCCCACCCGGCCGTCGTCGTCCGGGCCGGACGCGGACTCGACCACGATCCGCAGGTCGTCGTGGTCCACGGCGCGCGCCGTCCGGTCCACCACCATGCCGCCGCATCCTCCCATGGCCGCGAGCAGCAGTTCGACCGGGGTGAACGAGGGCTGCGCGTCCGCGTCGTCGGCCGCCCCGATCCGCACCTCCGCGCCCCGGTCGTTGCGGGCGATCCAGGTGCGGTAGCCGGTGCGGACGGTCTCGATGCGGTAGTCGGCCATGCTGTCGTGGACTCCTCGGTGTGCGTTTCAACGGTGCGGTCGACCGCCCAGGCAACCCCACGGGGCCGGGCCCGCCAAGCGGACGCGCCGGGACGAGTCGGAGTCAGGAACGGGTCCGCGCTCGGTCGTGGACCAGGGAGCCCCACGCGTCGGCCATCGCCCCCCAGACCGCGCGGAGTTCGGGCTCCGCCTCGCGTACGGAGGTGACGGCGGCCTCGGGATCGGCACCGGCCGACCGGGTGTGCGGGCCCTCGGTGCGCGCCCATTCGGTGAGCGAGTCGGCCAGCGCTTCGGGGTGGAACTGCACACCCCAGGCCGCCGTTCCGACCCGGAACGCCTGGTGCGGACAGTCGTCCCCGGTGAGCAACGGCACCGCTTCCGACGGCAGTCGCACCACTTCGTCCCAGTGCCACTGCGCCGCCGGCGCGCCCTCGGGGACCGCGCCGAGGACGGGGTCCGTCTCGGCCGCGGGCAACCGGCGCAGAGGGACGGCGCCGATCTCCGGGCCATGGGGGCGCGGTGCCACGGCGCCGCCGAGGGCGTGCGCGAGGATCTGGCCGCCGAGACAGATCGCGAGCAGGGGAGTCTCCTCGGCCACCGCGGACCGAACGAGCTCGCGGACCCGTGGCAGCCACGGCATGGCCGTCTCGTCCTCGCAGTTGGCGGCGCCCCCGAGGACCACGAAGCCCGCGTACCCCTGCAGCGAGCCGGGCAGGGGGTCGCCCTGCCAAGGGTGGACGACCTGGAGGCGGAGTCCGGCCCGCCGGAGACGGTCGCCCACGAGACCGGGGCCGGTGCCGTCCTCGTGCTGGACCACGAGCACGGACGGTGTCGAGCCGGATATGAAGGTCACAGTCAGCGCGCCTCCGCAGTCGGTTTCTTGATCGCCAGGGTGCCTCCCCACGGGGCCAGCCGACAACCCCCGAGCTGAGTATGTGCGGTCGGCCGGACTGAGTACGTCGGCCGATACCGCGGCCCGGCCTCCGCTGGTCGAATACGGTCATGACCTCGGACGCCCGGCTCAACCGCCGTATGCAGCACGTCACCACCACCGGCTCCGCACTTGCGGTGGCGGTGCTCCCGCTCGTCGTCGGCATGCTGCTGGCGAGGAGCGTGGGCGCGGACCCGATGACGCCGGTGAACGCCCTGATCACCAGCGGCGGCCAGCGCGCCCGGCTGTCCCGGGCCCAGCTTCGCGCGGTGCGTCCGATGCGGGACGGCGGCGGGGGCGTGGCGGTGGGCCGGGCCGTGGCGGTGGGCCGGAAGCTCGTACGGCCTTCGTTGCCGTCGCTCCAGTCGCTTCCGTCGCTTCCGTCGTTGTCGGGCCTGCGGGGACGGTGAAGCTTGTGCCAACGCGCTGCCAACTCTCCGATCAGTGGCGCGTGTTGAGGCCAGTCTGCGTAGCCTTGGGGGTGGGGAGTCGGCTGCGCGGGGGTGGGGCTTGTGACTGCTGGATCCGAGTCGGTACGCCGGGGGAGGCGGCTGCTGGGCGGCCGCACCGTGCTCTGGCTGCTGCTCACGGCGATGGTCCTGGCCGCGGCCCCGGCCGCCGCCGTCACGGCCGGTCCGCACGCCGCTCCGCCCGCCGCTCCGCGCGTGGCCGCCCCGCCCGTCGCCGCGCCCGCGGCCCGCGCCCCGTCCTGCGATCCGCGCCGGGCGAGTCCGCGGCCCTCGCGCGTGGACGGCCCGGCCGTACGGCGCATCCGCGAGCGCGGGCACCTCGTCGCGGGGGTGGACCTGAACAGCCACCTCTGGGGATCCCGGGACCCCCAGACCCGCCAACCGGTCGGCTTCGACATCGACCTCGTCCGCGCGATCGCCCGTGACATCCTCGGTCCGCAGGCCACGGTCCGGTTCGTCAGCATGCCGCCCAGCCAGCGGATCTCCCGGCTCCAGTCCCGCCAGGTCGACGTCGTCGTGCGCACGATGAGCATCACCTGTGAGCGGCTGGCCGATGTCGCGTTCTCCAGCGTCTACTTCGAGACCGGCCATCAACTCCTCGTACCCGAGGGCTCGGGGATCAAGGGCTTCGACGCGCAGCTGCGCGGGAAGCGCGTCTGCCTCAGCAAGGGCAGCTCGGCCTCCGACCTGCTGCGCGGCTCCACGACCGGAGCCGTCGCCGTGGAGACCGCGAGCCACCTGGACTGCCTCGTAGAGATCCAGCAGGGGACCGTCGACGCGATCCTCACCCACGCCACCCTCGCCGCCGGGCTGGCCGCCCAGGACCCCAACCTCCGGCTGGTCGGTCCGCGTCTGGACACCTCGCTGTACGGGGTCGCCATGAACAAGGACGACACGGACCTGGCCCGCAGGGTCAACGCGGTTCTGGAGGACTACCGCAAGGGCGGCGCCCGCAGCCCCTGGATGGCCTCGTACGACAGGTGGCTCGCCCCGAACCTCGGCGCCCACCCGCAGGGCCCGCCGCCGGCCGCCTACGCCGACTGACCGCACCGCGGCCCCGATGGCCACGTCCGACCTCCTCGGCGCAGGCGCCGAGCAGGCGCGGGTGAGGCGCACACGGAGTGCGCCGGTGTCAGCCGCGGAACGACGCGGGTCGCTCGGGGGAGGCTTCGGCGAGGGCCTTCGTCACCGCGTCGACTCCGCCCCGGAGGCCGTAGACCGGCGTGTCGGGCTGCTGGCGCCAGGAGTCGTCGATGCCGCCCGCGTCGACGGTGTCGAACCCCAGCTCGTCGATGAGGGCGCGGACCGTCTTCTTGGCGACCTCGTCGTCCCCGGCCACGGGCAGGGCGACGCGCTCCGGGTCCCCGGCCGGGAGGGGCCTGTCCAGGATGTCCTGGGCGTAGGTGCCGTTGAAGGCCTTGATCACCGGGTGGCCCAGGTGCTGCTCGGTCCAGCGGCTCTCGGTCAGGCCGTCGTCCTCGATGGCGTCGATCCGGCCGTCGCGCTGCTGCGGGTAGTAGTTGTTCGTGTCGATGAGGGCGAAGCCCTGCGCCGCGTCGTCGAGGAGCCCCGAGGGCAGGTCCGGGATCGCCTTCAGCGGGATGGTCACGATCACGATCTCGGCGCCGCGCGCCGCCTCGCCGACCGTGACGGGGGTCGCGCCGGTCTCCTCGGCGAGTGCCGTCAGGGTCTCGGGGCCCCGGGAGTTCGCCACGGACACCTCGTGGCCGAGGGTCGTGAGGCGCCGGGTGAGGTTGCCGCCGATGTTGCCTGCACCGATGATGCCGATCTTCATGGAACGTCCTTCCGAGCGGGTGGGGGAACTGCCGTGCTGAACTGCCGTGCTAGACCGGAACCGCAGGTCCGGGCCGGCTATTCCCCGGCTCCGACCCTCCCCTCGTGAGGGCTTGGCGTGCCCGGAGTGAATCCTGTGCCGTTCCGGGATCCGAGCGGGCGTCAAGTGCGCGATGATCCATCCGACTTCGTGGTTCGTCGAGAGGGCAGCCGATGACAGTGCGCGACGATGCGCAGCAGCACCCGCAGGAGGAGACCGCGCCGGGCGGCATGGGCCGGCGCCGGTTCCTCGGCTACGTCCTGGCGGCGCCGACCCTGACCGTCGCCGCCCAACTCGGCGAGGCGGTCCTGGCGCCCTCCCCGGCGGAGGCCGCCGCTCCCTCCCTGGTGCCCTCGTTGCCCGGGCCGTCCGAGATCTACGATCTCAACGACATGCTCACGCATGCCGCCCTGCCCACCGCGAACCTGATCACCATCCGGATCGAACCCGACGGCACCGCCTCCTTCGCCCTGCCCCGGGCCGAGGTCGGCCAAGGCATCACCACCTCCTCCGCGATGCTGATCGCCGAGGAGCTCGACCTGCCGCTGGACAAGGTGCGGGTCACGCTCGCCGACGCCCGTCCGGAGCTGCTGTTCAACCAGCTCACCGGCGGCTCCAACACCACCATCTCCACCTTCACGCCCATCCGGGTCGCCGCGGCCGTCGCCAGGGGCCGGCTGCTGCGCGCCGCGGCCCTCGAGCTGGGGGAGCTGGTGGGCTCGCTCACCGCGAAGGCGGGGGCGATCGTCTCCTCGACGACGGGGCGCAGCCTCACCTACGGCGAACTCGCCGTGAAGGCGGCCGCCGACACCGACACCGCCGTCGGCGTCGCCCTCAAGAAGCCTTCCGAGTTCAAGGTCATCGGCACCGCGCAACGTCGGATCGACGCCCTGGAGGCCGTGACGGGCCGCAAGAAGTTCGCCATGGACGTCCAGGTGCCCGACGCGCTGCCCACGATGGTCTGCAGGCCGCCGACCATCAACGGCACGGTCCGTGCGGTGGAGAACCTGGACGAGGTCCGCTCCATGCCCGGCATCACCGATGTCGTACGGATCTCCACCGGCGTCGCCGTCCGCGGCCGTACGTTCGGCCAATGCATCGACGCCGTCCGCGCCCTCCGGGTCACCTGGGGACCGGGCACGGCCGAGGGCGACTCGGACGCGACCGTCCTGCGCAAGCTCCGGACCGCCGAACTCCCGCTCGTGGTACCGCCGTTGCCACTCCTCACCAAAGCGGTCGACGCCCGCTTCACCTTCCACTTCTCCAGCAACAGCGCCCTGGAGACCAACTGCGCGATCGCGGACGTGCGGCCGGGCTCGGCCGAGATCTGGGCGAGCGTGAAGTCGCCCATCGTCGCCCAGGAGCAGATCGCCGTCGGGCTCGGTCTGCTGCCCACCGCCGTGAAGGTCCATGTCACCGAGGGCGGCGGCTCGTTCGGCCGCAAACTCTTCCACGACGCCGCACGCGAGGCCGCCGAGATCTCCCGGGCCATGGGCAAGCCCGTGAAGCTGATGTGGCACCGGACCGACGACTTCCGCCAGGGCCGTACGCATCCCATGTCGACCTCCCGGGTCCGGGCCACGTACACGCTCGGCGAGGTGCTGACCTACGAGCAGCGCCACACCTCCGTCGCCACGGACTTCGGCCACGGCCTCGGCGAGATCATCACGTCCACGGCCGCCCAACTGCCCGTGGGCGACCTCACCTTCTCCGAGACGATCTTCCAGCTCACGCAGCAGAGCCCGTACCACTTCGGCGTCACCACCCAGCTGCTCAGCGAGACCGACAAGGGCTTCAACACCGGCTCCATGCGCGGCATCTACTCGCCGAACGTCCGGTGCGCGCAGGAGCTGGTCGTCGACGAACTGGCGAAGCGCATGGGCAAGGACGCGTACGAGTTCCGCCGCAAGCACCTCAAGGACGAGCGGGCCCGCGCCGTCCTGGACAAGGTCGCGGAGGTGGGCGACTGGGGCCGGTCGCTGCCCGCCGGTATGGCCCAGGGGATCGCGATCCACCCCGAGTACCACGCCTTCGTCGCCGTCCTCGCGGAGATCGACTGCCGACCCGAGACCACCGGACGGCAGGTCGAGGACGCGTACACGGGTCCGCGCGTCACCAAGGTCGTCTGCGCGGTCGACGTCGGCCTCGCGGTCAACCCGCGGGGCCTGGAGGCCCAGATGATGGGCGGCATCATCGACGGTATCGCCCTCGCCCTCACCTCCGGCCTGCACCTCCAGGGCGGGCACTTCCAGGAGGGGAGCTGGGACAACTACTTCTACACCCGCCAGTGGAACACCCCACCCGAGCTGGAGATCGTCGTGATGCCGCCGGCCTCGGACCGGCCGGGCGGTGCGGGCGAGCTGGCCGTCGCGGGCGCGATGGCCGCCGTCGCCTGCGCGTACGGCAGGGCCGCCGGCGCCATGCCGACGACCTTCCCCGTCAACCACGCCGAGCCGCTCGGATTCGAGCCGCTGCCCACCACTCCGCCGATCCCCGCCTCGCCGGTCGACGGCCTCGACCGCGCCTTCTAGGACCAGGAGTCACCGTGCCGCAACACACCTTCATCCTCAACGGCAAGGCCGTCACGGCCGAGGTCGAGGACGACGTCCGGCTGCTGTGGGTGCTCCGGGACGTCCTGGGCGTCACCGGACCCAAGTACGGCTGCGGGCTCGGCGTCTGCCAGGCGTGCACCAGCCACATCAACGGCAAGGCGTTCAACCCCTGCTCCGTCCCGGTCAAGGACATCGCCCCCACCGACGAGATCACCACCATCGAGGGCCTGCCCGCCACCGTCGGCAAGGAACTCCACCCGATGCAGGAGGCATGGCTCGACCTCGACGTGGCCCAGTGCGGCTACTGCCAGCCCGGGCAGATCATGACGGCGGTCGCCAAGGTCCGCCGGGCCCGTGAGGCGGGACGGGAGATCGACGAGGCCGACCTCGACGAGATCCGCAACATCTGTCGCTGCGGGACCTACAACCGGATCCGTGAGGCCATCGTGGCGGGAGCCCGCCGCATGCCCTGACGGGAACAGCGATCCATTGCGCCGGGTCGACCCCGACGAGGTCCGGGCGCCGAAGGCGGAGCCCCGGGGGAGACCTGGTCCTCAGCGGCGCGGACCTTGGTACGAGCGCGGCGCCGACCGAGGGCCCCGTGCGGCCGGACCGCTGCCGTATTCTGGCCGAATGGGCAAGACCGTTGGTGAGCAGATGGGCGTCGTCGCCGCGCTGGTGCGATCGTCGTTCCTGGTGAACGCCGTCTACGCCGAGTCCGGCCGTGAGTACGGCCTGACGCCGCAGCAGGGTCAGCTGCTGTGCGTGCTCATGCCGCAGCCCTACGGCATGAGCGAGCTGGGCGCGGTGCTGGGCCTCGCGAAGTCGAGCCTCACGGGCCTGGTGGACCGGACCTCCCAGCGCGGTCTCGTGCGGCGCGAGCCGGACCCGGAGGACGGCCGCGCCGTCCGGGTGGCGCTCACGGAAGAGGGCGCGCGGCTGGCCGACGTGTTCTACACCGAGACGTGCCGTCGGATCGACCTGCTGCCCTCGGGGCTCGACGCGGCGGAGCGCGACCGGCTCGCGGAGCTGCTCGGCCGGGTGGTCCTGGACAACAAGGTGCCGACGGTCTTCGCCGAACCGAGCGAACCGGGGCCCCTCCCGGACGCGACGCGGAGATAGCGCCGGCCTGCCACCGCGGCGGCCCGGTGGGGCCATGGCCGGACGGAACCGAGGGGGCCCGGTGGGCCAGGGCCGGACCGAGCCCAGCGGTGCCCGGTGGGCCAGGGCCGGACGGAGCCTATTGGTGCCCGGTGGGCCAGGGCCGGACGGAGCCCAGCGGTGCCCGGTGGGCCAGGGGTCAGACAGCGCCTGGGAGCGCCTCGGCCCGCCCCTCGCGCTCGACCGGAACGGCGGACGCCGGCACGTCCGGGTCCGCGGCGACTTCCCCGTACCGAAGTCTTGTCGCGGGCGCGACAACTCCTTACCGTCGGGTAAGTTGCCCTGGCCGACAGGGCTGTTGATGCCCTACGGTCTCCCGGAAGGAACCCCCATGCCTGCTCTCCGGACGCGTGGTGCGCGCCGCCTCCTGCTCGGCTCCCTCGCCGCCGCCCTCGCGCTCACCGTCACCGGGGGCGGCACCGTGGCCGCCGCGCCGCCCGCCGACTCCGCGCGGCCGGCGGGGCTGCACGAGGTGATGTTCGTCGGGAACAACTGGGACGGCACCGCCGATGTCATCGAGTCCACCGGCGACTTCGCGCGCATCGGCCGCATCAACGTCATCCCCGACCGCGAACGCCGCATGTGGGAGATCGGGCTCAACCCGATCAAGCTGGCGTACTTCCTGGGCATCCGGCAGGGCCCCGGCGAGGGTCACGACCAGTTCGTCGACGACATGTACGCCACGCCGGACGGCTCGGCGATGGTGGTCAGCCGGCCGAGCTTCGCCGACGTCGTCTCGATCGACCTCCGCACCGGGGCGCTCAACTGGCGCTTCCCCGTGTCCGGTTTCCGCTCCGACCACATGGCCGTCTCGCCCGACGGCACCCGGGTCGCCGTCTCGGCCTCCACCTCCAACCGGGTGCACGTCCTCGACATCACCACAGGCCGGGAGCTCGGCTCCTTCGCCACCGGCGACAAGCCGCACGAGAACGTCTTCACGGCCGACGGCCGGTATCTGTGGAACATGGCCATCGGCGAGGTCACCACCGCCCTGGACGCCCCGGGCTGGGACTGGACCAAGGGTGATCGCCGCATCACCGTCGTCGACGCGCGGACCTTCGAGCAGGTCCGGGTGATCGACATGCGCGCCCGGCTCGACGCCTTCGGCCGTAAGGACCTCTCCGACGCGGTCCGGCCCGTCGCCTTCACCCCCGACGAGTCCACGCTCTACTTCCAGGTCTCGTTCTTCAACGGCTTCCTCGAGTACGACGTCGCCACCGACCGCATCACCCGCGCCAAGACGCTCCCCGAGAACCCGGCGACCGACCCGGACCGCACCACCTGGGTCAACGACTCCCGCCACCACGGCATGTCCATGAGCCCCGACGGCAAGCGGCTCTGCGTCGCCGCCACCATGGACGACTACGCCACCGTCGTCGACCGCGCGACCCTGACGGAGGGCCCGCTGGTGGAGGCGGACAAGCCGTACTGGGCGACGGTCAGCGGCGACGGCCGCTCCTGCGTCATCTCCGAGAGCGGCTCCGACCGCGTGACGGCGATCGACTTCGCCACCGGCCGCCGCGTCGCCTCGGTCGCCGTCGGAGACCACCCGCAGCGCGTCCGCCTCGCGCACGTGCCCGCCGACTGGACCGGACCGGCCGCGCGCTGAGGACGGTTCAACCCGCGCTGACGGACCCGGTGGCCAACTTCTCGCGTACGGCGTCGAGATACTCGGCCACCGCGTCCCGGTTGCGGGTCAGGAACCGGATGCGCTCGGTCATCCGGTCGCGCTCGTTCTCCAGCGTGGCGAGCATCTCCGGTGTGGCGTCGGGGAAATGGATGATCCGGGGCTTGTCGAGGCACGGCAGGATCTGCTTGATGATCCGGGTCGGCAGCCCCGCGTCGAGCAGACCGCGGATCTGCAGGACCCGGTCCACGTTCGACTCGTCGTAGGCGCGGTAGCCGTTGGGCGTGCGATCGGCGACGATGAGTCCCTGCTCCTCGTAATAGCGCAGCAGTCTGCGCGGGGTGCCGGTGCGCTCCGACAGCTCTCCGATGCGCATGGGGTCCTCCACCTCACGTGCTCACTTGACCTTCACATCAATGTGAGGGTTTCAGCATACGGGCATGAGCAACGACACGGCCACGAAGGCCGGTTCCTCGGTACGCCCCGGGAACCGGCAGCCCTCCGGAAAGCTGCCCCTGCCCGCCCTCCTCGCCCTGGCCACCGCCGTCTTCGTCACCAGCCTGACCGAGACCCTGCCCGCCGGCGTCCTGCCCGCGATGAGCGCCGACCTCGGCGTCGGCGAGGCGGCCATGGGCCAGTCCGTCACCATCTACGCGATCGGGACCGCCCTCACCGCGATCCCGCTGACCGCGGCCACCGCCGGCTGGCGCCGCAAGCGCCTGCTGCTCACCGCGGTCGCGGGCTTCGCCCTCGCCAACACGGTCACCGCCGTCTCCACCCACTACCCCCTCACCATGGCCGCCCGGTTCCTGGCCGGTGTCGCCGCCGGACTCGCCTGGGCCCTGCTCGCCGGTTACGCCCGCCGACTGGCGCCCGTCCACCTCCAGGGCAAGGCGATCGCCGTCGTCATGACGGGCATTCCGCTCGCGCTCTCGCTCGGCGTGCCCGCCGGCACGTTCCTCGGCGCCGCGGTCGGCTGGCAGGTCACGTTCCTGGTCATGACCGGCCTCGCCGCCGTCCTCCTCGCCTGGATCACGCTCACCGTCCCCGACCACCCCGGGCAGCCCAGGGGCGGCAGGGCTCCCATCCGGCGGACCCTCGCCGTCCCCGGCGTGGCCCCCGTCCTGTTCGTCACCCTCGTCCTCGTCCTCGCCCACACCGTCCTCTACACCTACGTCGCCGCCTTCCTCGACCACCTCGGCATGGGCGGCTCCACCGGACTCGTCCTCCTCGTCTTCGGCGGCGCCTCGCTGCTGAGCATCTGGTTCACCGGCCTGCACATCGACCGCCGCCTGCGCACCCTGACCCTCGCCGGGGCCGTCCTGTTCGCCGCCGCGTCCGGCGCGCTCGCCGTGGCCGCCGACAGCACCGCGCTCGTCCACGCCGCCGCCACGCTGTGGGGACTCGGCTGGGGCGGGGCACCGACCCTGCTCCAGACCGCCGTCGCCGACGCCGCCGGCGAGGCGGCGGACACCGCCCAGACCATGCTCGTCAGCCTCTGGAACGCGGCCATGGCAGGAGGCGGCGCCGTCGGGGGACTCCTCCTCGACCACCTCGGCGCCGCCGCACTGCCCTGGAGCGTCCTGCTGCTCCTGGTCCCCGTCCTGATCGTCGTGACGGCCGCCCGCACCCACGGATTCCCGGCCGCCCGGCGAGGCCCCGGCGGCCCCTGAAGGAGCCTTGCCCCTACCCGTAGTACTTCAGAGCTACCCGCCGACTGTCCCCTCCGGCGGGACGCCGACTACAGGCCGTGATCCATACGTTCGGCACCGGAACGAAGCACCTCGTCCGGTACGGAAGGACCACACCATGGCGTCCCGCCCGCGCAGCCGTCGCCTGCGCCGCACGCTGCTCGCCGCACTCGTCACCGCATCGGTGGCGGTGCCGACGGCGGGCGCCGCGAGCCCCGCCGCCGTCCCGGCACCCGCGCCGGCCGCGCTCGGCCCCCTCGCCCCGGCCACGGCCTCGGTCCTCGACGAGCGGTACGCCGCCAACCGGGACGCCATCCGCGCCGCCGAACGGACCGCAGCCGACTACGGCGACCGGAAGAGGGCCGCCACCCTGCGCGCCATGGCCGGCCCGACCCGCCACTTCCTCTCCTTCGACGGCCGCGACGGCGGCCGGAGCGTCGAGGTCGTCGGCGACCTCGCGCGCGCCGACCGCATCGCCGTCCTCGTCCCCGGCTCCGACACGGCGCTCGGCAGCAAGCGGTTCCGGGACGGCGCCGTCGCTCTCCAGCGGCAGTTGGGCGGGCGCGCCGCCGTCCTCGCCTGGCTCGGCTACCGCACCCCCGCCACCGCGAGCGCGGCCGTCCTCACCCCCGGGCGGGCCGACGAGGCGGCGCCCGCACTGCGGGACTTCATCGGCGAGCTGTCGGCCGCCAAGCCCGCCGCCCGCCTCACGCTCCTGTGCCACTCCTACGGCTCCGTCGTCTGTGCCAAGGCGGCCCCCGGGCTCCCCGCCGCCGGCATCGTCCTCTACGGAAGCCCGGGCACCGGCGCCGACAGCGCCGCGGACCTGCACACCGCGGCCACCGTCTGGGCCGGGCGCGGCGAGGACGACTGGATCGCCCACGTGCCCCATCTCCGCGTTCCCCTGCCCTTCGGGGAACTCGGATTCGGAACGGACCCGCTCGCGCCCGAATACGGCGCCCGCGTCTTCGACGCCGGCGACGGCGGACACAGCGACTACCTCCTCCCGGGCTCCCTCCCGCTGAAGAACCTCGCCCGCATCGTCGACGGACGGGACCCGGCCGATGCGTGAACTCGTCCGCCGCGTCGAGGCCGCCACCCCGCCGGACCGCGACCGCGCCCTCGACGCCCTGCGCGCCCTCGCCATCCTCGGCGTGGTGCTCGGCCACTGGCTCGTCACCGCCCTCGTCGCCGACAGCGGCACCGTCCGCGCCGCCAGCCCCCTGAACCACCTGCCCGAATTCACCCCCGTCTCCTGGGTGTTCCAGACCCTCGCCGTCTTCTTCCTCGTCGGCGGGCACGTGGCCGCCAGAAGCCACGCCGCCGCCCGGGCCCGGCAGGAGGGCTACCGCCCCTGGCTGGCGGCCCGCCTGGGACGGCTCTTCCGGCCCGTCGTCGCCGTGCTCGCGGTATGGACCGTGGCGTCGCTCGCGATGCTCGCCGCCGGTGTGCCGTGGCAGACCCTGCACACGCTGGGCAAACTCGTCCTCTCCCCGCTCTGGTTCCTGCTCGTCTTCGCCGCGCTGACGGCGGCGACCCCCCTCGTCGCCCGGGTGCATCCGCTGTGGCCGCTCGCCGTCGTCCTCCACGTCGACCTGATCCGCTTCGGCCTCGACGGACCGGCCTGGCTCGACTCGCTCGGCTGGATCAACGTGGCCGCCGGCTGGCTCGTCCCGTACTGCCTGGGCGCGGCCTGGTCCCGGCACGGCCTCAAGGACCGGACGACCGGCTGGTTCCTGCTGCTCGGCGGAGCCGCCGCCACCGCCCTCCTGGTCCTCCACGCGGGCTACCCCGCCTCCATGGTCGGCGTGCCCGGTGCCCCGGTGTCCAACCTCAACCCGCCCACGCTCGCCGCCGTCACCTTCGGCCTCGCCCAGTGCGGCGGAGCCCTGCTGCTGGTCGGCCCGCTGCGCCGGGTACTGCGGCGGCCCGCCGCCTGGGCGGCCGTGGCGCTGCTCAACCTGAGCGCGATGACCGTCTTCCTCTGGCACCAGACCGCGATGATGGCCGTCACCGTGACGGGGCTCCTCGCCGGCGGACTCCTCGGCCACGGACCGCTCCCGGGCCTGCACACCGTGCCCGACGGGTACGGCTGGGTCCTGGCGAGACTCGCCTGGCTGCCGCTCTTCGCGCTCGCGCTGCTGGTGTGCGTGGCCGCGTTCCGTACGTACGAACAGGGCGGCCGCCGCCCAGGCCGCCGCCCAGGTCGCCGCTCAGGTCGGGAGCGGCGACCCGCGGCGAGGGAGGAGATGCGACGTGCCTAGGCTGTACGCCGCGGACAAGGGGGAACAGGTGGGGGAGAGTTACGGGCAGTGGCTGATCGCTGCCCTGCGGCGGGCGCCGCGCGTGCTGCGCCAGGACCTCTGGACGGTGGCCCGCGACCCGCTGCCCCGCCACGTGTGGTTCGGGTGGCTGCCGCACGGACACCTCGTGCTGCTCGCGGTCCTCATGGGCGCGTTCAACCTCGGCGCCTACGCCAACGCGATGGTCACGCTCACGGCTCCGGTCCAACTCCTTGTCATCTTCCAGGCCGCGGCCCTGGTCCTCGCCCTGAGCCGGCCCGTGCCGGCCTGGTGGCTCTCCACGGTCGCCCTCTTCCTCATCGCCGAGATAGGCGAGTCGACCGTAGGACCCGACATGGGATGGCCATGGAGCGTCTGGGGCGTCGTGATCCATGCCTTCGTCGTGCTGCTCCTCGCCCTGCGGGCCCCGCTCCGGGTCACGGTCGCCACCCTCGCGATCACCGTGCTGACCGGAGCGGCCAACACGGCGGTGCCCACGAGCTTCCCCCACAACCAGGACCTCGCGACCGGCGCCATCGCCTTCGCGGTCGCCGCGGTGGTCGGCGCCTCGCTGCGCATGAGCCGCGTGGCGCGGACGCAGCTCGTCGAACAGGAGGTCCTCACCTCCGAGGAGCGGGCCCGGCGCACCCTCCTGGAGGAGCGCGGACGGATCGCCCGCGAGCTGCACGACGTCGTCGCCCACCACATGTCGGTCATCTCCATCCAGGCCCAGGTCGCCCCGCACCTCGTCGAGAACCCGTCCGACGAGCTCAAGGAGAATCTGGCGGGCATCCGCCAGAACGCCGTCGACGCGCTGACCGAACTGCGCCGCGTCCTCGGGGTCCTGCGCGCGGAGGACCCGGCCGCCGACGGCGTACGGCACACGCCCCAGCCCACCCTGGACCGGCTCGACGAACTCCTCGACAACGTCCGCGCCGCCGGGCTCACCGTCGAGGCGGGAACCACGGGAGAACGCCGCCCGCTCTCACCGGGTGTCGAACTCTCCGCGTACCGCATCGTCCAGGAGGCGCTGAGCAACGCGATGCGGCACGCGCCGGGGGCACGGGTGCGGGTGGAGGCCGGCTATCTCCCCACGAGGCTCACCCTCCGGATCGCCAACACCCCGCCGACGCGCCCCGCCGACCCCGCCTCGGCTCCGCTCTCGCCGGGTCCGGGACACGGGTTGCTCGGCATGCGCGAGCGCGCCGCCATGCTCGGCGGCGAACTGACCGCGGGACCCACCCCCGACGGCGGCTACGAGGTGACCGCCGCCCTTCCCACCGATACCCGCAAGGACGCCCTATGACGAGCAGTACGATCCGGGTCCTCATCGTGGACGACCAGATGATGGTCCGTCAGGGCTTCACCGTGCTGCTCGACGCCGAGCCCGGCATCGAGGTCGTCGGCCAGGCAGTGGACGGCGAGGACGCCGTCGCCAAAGTCGCCGAACTCGCCCCCGACGTCGTCCTGATGGACATCCGGATGCCCGGCACCGGCGGCATCGAGGCCACCCGCCTCATCACCGCGCCCGCCGACGCCACCGTGAAAGTGCTCGTCCTGACCACCTTCGACCTCGACGAGTACGTGTACGAGGCCCTGCGCGCCGGTGCCTCCGGCTTCCTCCTCAAGGACGCCTCCGCCGAGGAACTCGCCCATGCGGTACGGGTGGTGGCCGGCGGCGACGCGCTGCTCGCCCCCACCATCACCAAGCGGCTCATCGCCGAGTTCTCCCGGCTCAGCTCCGCACCCCGCGCCCCGCTCAGGGACCGCGTCGGCGCCCTCACGGAACGCGAGACCGAGGTCCTGAGCCTCATCGCCCACGGTCTGTCCAACGCCGAGATAGCCACCCGATTGGTCGTCGCCGAGCAGACCGTCAAGACCCATGTGAGCCGCATCCTGGTCAAGCTCGGCCTGCGCGACCGCACCCAGGCAGCCGTCTACGCCTACGACACCGGCCTGGTCCGCCCGGCCGGACATTGAAAAGCGGCCCGGGGCGTCGTCCGACGCACCGGGCCGCTCGCGCCGTGCGTCAGACGGCCGGGGGCACCCGAGACGGGCGGCCGGATCCCCGGGTCAGGGAGTACCCGGCGATACCGGCGAGCGCGCCGAGGACGCCGCCGACCGCGGTCCAGACCCAGCGGTCGGACCACCAGCCCGAGGACCAGCCGTCCTCGGGAGCCCGCGTCTCGACCACCGACGGCGTGCCGGCCGGGGCCGCGTCCTGTGTCGTGGCACCCGGAACCAGCGGGGCGGCGAGCGAGCCGCCGCCCGCGTACGCACCGCCCTGCTCGGCGGAGACCGCGCCCACCTCGGCCGTGAACGGCTGGCCGAGGTCGTCCTCCGGAAGGCCGGTGACCGTCAGCCGGACGTAATAGCTGCCGGGCAGCGGATCCTCGTCCCAGGTCTCGGCCCAGGGCCGGACCGTACGCAGGGTGCAGGACAGCTCCACGGCAGCGGCGTCCTTCGCCGCGGCCCTGGACTGCATCCCGTACATGCACGGCTGGCGGCGGCGCAGTCCGTCGTAGACGTCGATCCGCCAGGTCGAGGCGCCGTGCCGGGCGGCGGACTCGGGGAGCGTGACCGAGGCGGTCACGGTGGGTCGCTGCCCCGTGTCCGCGGGGAACACCCAGTAGAGGTAGTCACCCGTGGACGCCTCGGCGGTGGCCTGCTGGCCCTGCCGGAACGCCGCGGCGGTACGGAAGGTGGTGCCCGCCTCCGTCGGCCCGGCCGTCGCGGCGGCGCTCGCGCTGCCGCTCGGGGTCGAGGCCGGGGACGGGGAGTCCGCGAGGGCGGGCACGACGGCCGGACCCAGCAGCCCGGCGCCCGCCAGCAGAACGGTGGTCAGCGCGCGTACGGTACGCATCAGTTGGTCCTCCAGACGGCGACGCGCCAGCGGGACAGCCAGCCCCAGAGCAGACCGCCCACGAAGCCGGCCAGTACCAGCGCGCCGAGCAGCCACCAGCCACGGCCGAGCCCGAACGCGGCCACGTCGGACGCCTCCTCGGGCGCGTCGACCAGGTCCACCGTCAGCTCGATCGGCATGCCGGGCGTCGTCTTCACCCCGGGCGGCGCCGAGAAGGAGTTGCTGACCTGGAGGCACACGGTCTCGGCCGCCGGCTTGGTGTCGGCGTCGATGTCGTCGAGGGGCGGCTTGGGATAGCGCAGCCCGGTCGAGATGACGTCCGTGCGCCCGTCGCCCGCCTCGGAGCCGCGGACGGCCTCGCGGCCGTGCACGGTCACCGCGCGCAGCAGCACGCCGTAGTCGTTGTTGACGGCGCGATCGGCCGCCACGCTCACCGAGGCCCGCAGCTCCTGTCCGGGCAGCACGTCCACCCGGTACCAGCGGTGCCGGCCGAAGGTCTGCCGGTCGGTGTACAGACCGGGCTTGAGCTGCGGGGCGTCCGCGCACCGCTCGGCGCCCTCGGTCGCCACCGGGGTGACGACCGGGTCGGCGGCGCGGTCGACCAACTGGCGGACCCGCTTGGAGAGTTCTTCGGTGTGGCGGACCGAGGTGTACGTGCCGCCGGTCGCCTCGGCGATGCAGGTGAGCTGCTGCCGGATCTTGGCGTTCGGCACGAGACCCAGCGTGTCGATGGTCAGATGGATGCCCTTGGCGGCGATGTCGCGCGCGACCTCGCAGGGGTCGAGCGGGGCGCAGGTGTCCTCGCCGTCCGTGATGAGCACGATCCGACGGGTGGCGTTGTCATCGCCCTTGAGGTCCTCCGCCGCCCCGAGCAGGGCGGGCCCGATCGGCGTCCAGCCGGTGGGGGCGAGGGTGGCGACGGCCGTCTTGGCCTCGGTGCGGTCGAGCGGGCCGACCGGATAGAGCTGCCGGGTGTCCTTGCAGCCCGTCTTGCGGTCGTCCCCGGCGTAGTCGGCACCGAGGGTGCGTATGCCGAGCTGCACCTCGTCGGGCACCGCGTCGAGCACCTCGTTGAAGGCCTGCTTGGCCGCCGCCATCCGGGACTGGCCGTCGATGTCGCGGGCCCGCATCGAGCCGCTGACGTCGAGCACCAGCTCGACCTTGGGGGGTTCCTTCGCCGCCGGTTCGTCGGCGGCGGCGCCGGTCGGGAACAGCCCGACGGCCAGGACGGCGAGCAGCGCGCAGGCCCCGGTCGACAGCCGTTTTCTCGTGATCATGGGCGGATCGTAGGGATGATCGTCCGACAATCCAAAACGGCCCGGTGCGCGGACCCCCGACGGGGAGTCCGCGCAGGGCCGGCCGCTGCCGTCAGCGCATGTCCGCGGGGCGTTCGACGCCCTCGAAGGGGAAGCGGCGCCGGAAGTCGTCCGCCGCGTCCTCCAGGGTGCAGAAGCTGACGCCCTCGTGGCCCGACACGTACTCGATGAAGCGCTCCAGCATCAGCAGCACCTGCGGGCGTCCGCTCACGTCCGGGTGCAGGGTGACCGGCACGACCGCGTAGTCCAGCTCGCGGTGCACCCAGTCGAACTGGTCGCGCCAGTCCTGCTCGAGGGCGCGCGGGCTGACGTACCCGTGGCTGTTGTGCGCGTGCTTGTTGAACATCATCGGCGGCAGGTCGTCGACGTACCAGTTGCCGCAGAACTCGACCAGGTCCACCTCGTGGCCGTGGACCAGGGGCCGCATCCAGTCCTTGGCCTCCTTCGTGTAGTCGATCTTCGTCCAGCTGTCGCCGACCCGGGCGTAGAACGGGGTGAAGTCGCGGTAGTTCTGGCTGTGGTCGTACGAGAAGCCGTACTTGTGCAGCAGGGCCGCCGTGTGCGGCGACATCTCCCACCACGGCGCCACGTAGCCACGCGGCCTGCGGCCGGTGTACTCCTCGATGAGCTCGACCGAGCGGGCGAGGACGTCCTCCTCCTGCTGGGGGCTCATCGCGATGGGGTTCTCGTGCGAGTAGCCGTGCGCGCCGACCTCGTGGCCCGCCTCCACGACCATGCGGGTCTGCTCGGGGAAGGTCTCGATCGAGTGGCCGGGGATGAACCAGCTGGTGCGTATCCCGTACCGCTCGAAGAGCTTCAGGAGCCGCGGGGTGCCGATCTCGCCGGCGAAGACACCGCGCTGGATGTCGTTGGGCGAGTCCTCGCCGCCGTAGCTGCCGAGCCAGCCGGCGACCGCGTCCACGTCGACGCCGAGCGCGATCCTGATGTCCTTGGTGGTCATGCGGCAGGTGCCTTTCCGTACGTGTCGAGCAGGTGGTGCACACGGTCGATCGCGGTGGTCATGACGGCCTGGTCGGCGGCGCTCCAGTCCCGCTCGGCGAGGCTGTGGGCGGAGATCCAGCCCGTCATCTCCGTGTCGCGGACGACCGGCGAGAGAAGCTGGGCGTGGACTCCGTAGACGTCGATCAGCGCCTGCGGAGGGTGCGGGTCGCCGCCGAAGCGGGGCTGGACGAGCGGGACCCGGTGGCGCTCCAGCCACTCGACGGTGTTGAGTCGGCGCTGGTCGAGCGAGGCGTCGCGGCGGATCGACCGGACGCCGTCGCCGAGGGCCTCGGCCGCGGTGAGATCCACGTGCAGGCCGTGCCCGGGAAGGTCGAGCCGGAGTGTGGTCCGGTCCGCGCCGACGGCCTCCCGCAGCTCGCCGAGGACCTGCTGGAAGCGGGCGCGCAGGCTCCCGGAGCGCAGAAGTTCGCCGTGTCCGCCGAGGACCGGGTGCGCTCCGGCGAGGTCGAGAGCCTTCCAGAGGGTGGCGGCGACGCTGTCGAAGACCGGGACGCCGAGGGCCTGTTCGAGCCCGGCCGCCGCCCCCGCCCCGTACACGTTGGTGCAGACGACGGCGACCGCGTGCGCGGAGCCGGCGGCGGCCTCCTCGATCTGGCGGGCGACCTCGGCCTCGGGGATCCGGGCGAACGCCTCGTTGTCGCTGACGCCGAACGGCTCGGCGAGCACGCACTCCAGGCCCTCGGCCGCGTATGTCGCGACGATCCGCTCGGCGACGTCCGCGGTGTACGGGACGGCGAGCCCGAGCCGGGTCACGCCGTAGGCGGCGCAGGCGTCGAGCAGGGCGAGGGTGGAGGTGGTGGCAGGGATCCCGGTCGCCGCGGTGAGGGCGGCACAGAGCGCGCGGTCGCGCTCGACGCCGAGCCACGAGCCGGACGTGCCGTTCCACACCAGGACGTCCACCCGCGCGTCGGCGAGCTGCCGGGCGGCGGCGACCATCGACGCCGGGTCGAACTGGGCGTCGGAGCCCCCGTCGAGGGCGATTCGGGTGACGGGGACCCGCGCGAAGTGCGCGCTGACCTCGGGCAGGTCTCGCAGGAGGCGGTAGGTCACCGGCTCGAGGCAGGTGTTGGAGGACGGGGTGAGCATGCCGATACGGGTCATCGGACGGAGAGCCTTCTGCTGTAGTCGAGGACGAGGGAGGAGAGCGTGAACAGCACGCCGGCGCCGACGAAGTAGAGCAGCGCCCAGGTGTACGAACCGGTGCCGCCGACGATGTAGCCGACCGCGATCGGGGTGACGATCCCGGCGATGTTGCCCGAGAGGTTCATCGCGCCGCCGACGACTCCGGCGTTGGCCCGGCCGGCCAGGATCGAGGGCAGCGACCAGTACAGGCCGGCCCAGCGTAGGAAGAACATGACGACGGAGAGCAGGGTGACGGCCGTCGCGGCATCCGGGACGAGGACCACACCGAGGAGCCCGGCGACGACGGCCGTGCCGGCGACGCCCATCATCGAGCGCATGACCTTGTTCGCGCCGGCGCCCGCCGCCTTCCAGCGGTCGGAGACCCAGCCGCCGGTGAGTTCGCCGACGAAGCCCGCGCCGAAGATGACCAGCGTCGACCAGCCGATGGTCTTGATGTCGAAGCCCTTGGTCTCGGAGAGATAGAGCGGGCCCCAGGTGAGCAGTCCGTAGAAGACGCCGTTGAAGCCCATCCAGCCCAGGCACATGGCCCAGAAGGAGCGGTGCCGCAGGTAAGGGCGCAGCCCGGTGCGCTCGTTGCCCGGACCGGCGGCGTCCTCCTCGGCGTGCGCCCGCTCGATGTACGCGGCCTCCGCCTCGTTGACCCCGGGGTGCTCGCGCGGGGTGTCGCGGATGTACCAGGCGGCGTACAGGCCGACGGCGACGGTGAGGATGCCGGCGATGACGAAACTGAGCCGCCAGCTGCCCGTCCAGGCGATCAGCGCGGAGATGATGACACCGCCGAGCGCCGCGCCGAGCGGGGCTCCGCCGTCGAGCAGTACGGCACCCCGGCCGCGCTCCTTCGCGGGCAGCCACTGGGCGTTGAGCTTGCCGCCGGCCGGCATGACCGGGGCCTCGACGGCGCCGAGCAGGAGGCGGTAGCCGAGCAGTGAGCCCGCGCCGGTCGCGGCGGCGGTGACGGCCTGGGCGGCGCCCCAGCCGATGCACGCGCCCGAGACCATCTTCCGGGGGCCGAAGCGGTCCGCCAGCCAGCCGCTCGGAATCTGCATCAGCGCGTACGTCCAGAAGAACGCGCTCAGGACGAAGCCGGTCGTCTCCTTGGAGAGCCCGAGGTCCTCGGTGATCAGGGGCAGCGCGACGGAGACGGAGCCCCGGTCGATGTAGTTGAGGGCGACGACGCCGAGCAGCAGGACGAACATCTTCCAGCGCACCCGGCTCGGGCGTCTTCCGTGGGCGGGGGCGGCGGTTGCCTCGGCGGTCTCGCCGACCGATGGGGTACTCATGGGCAAACCCTCGATTCACGCATCGGACAGGGTGAAACACGGAGGAACCATCTCCTCCGCGTTTTGGTATACCAAAGAATGAGGGCACCCCCGGGTGCCGTCAAGCGTTTGGTATACCGTGATGACTTCGATACGGGGAGGACACATGACCGGGACCCAGGCGGCCGCCGAGGCCGCACCGACGGCCGGCGGCGGATGGCTTCGCGACCAGGTCTGCGAAGGGCTGAGGGACCGCATCATCACCGGCCGGCTCAAGCCCGGCGACCGGCTCGTGGAGCGCGATGTCGCCGAGGAGTTCGGGGTCTCCCGGGTGCCGGTGCGCGAAGCGATCCGGATCCTGATGGGGGAGGGGTTCCTCCAGGCGCTCTCACCGCGCCGGATCGTCGTCAAGCAACTGTCGCGCCAGGACGTCGAGAACCTCTTCGACATGCGCGAGGCCCTGGAGGTCCTCGCGGTCCGCCGGGCCGCCGAACGCCGCACCGACGCTCAACTCGACGAACTGCGCGAGCTGTTGGAGGAGGCGCGGACGGCGACGCTGTCGGGCAGGGCGGAACGCATCTCACGCGCCAACACCGCGTTCCACCACCACATCGTGGAGCTCTCGCGCAACGACCTGCTCGCCACGACCCTGGAGTCGCTGGAGGGCCGGCTGCGCTGGCTCTTCCAGCAGATCGACGACCCCGGCCCCCTGTGGGACGAACACCGGGTCCTCTACGAGGCGATCGCCGCGGCCGACGCCGACGCGGCGGCGGAGTGCTCGCTGCACCACATCCGCCACTACCGGGACGTGGCGCTCCGCCTTCTCTTCGAGCAGGACTAGCAGCAGTCCTATGATCGACTCGGCCGTCGGAGGTCGGAGGTCGGAGGCCGGAGGGGGTGAGGCACCGTGGACGAAGTCGAGGACGGTTCGCTGCGTGAGGTCGTCTGGGAGCGGGATCTGCCCCTGCGCTTCGCGCTCGTCAGCGAGGAGTGGGACGGGGAGCAGACGGTGTGGGCGCGGTGCGTCGAGGCCGACGGGCTGTTCATGGACCCGTCCGCGTTCCGGGAACGAGTGACCCTTTTCGGCTGCGCGCCCACCGGCCGGCTTCTCAGGGCCGCCGAGCGGTGCGCGGACGCTCCTGTTCCCTTCGGCGAGTTGCACCTCATGGTGAGCGACGTGGACGCCGAGGATCCGTACACCCATGACTACTGCGCGCTCGGCGACGTCGTCGTCCTCGACAGCAGGCCCAGCACGGAGGACCCCGCACTGGTCGACCTCGTCGTCGAGTGCGTGATCACCGAGCAGCCGCCCTCCTACCGCAAGGAGCCCGCGACGGCGGACATCGCCCTCCTGAACGGCACCAGCGGCGGCCCGCTCGGGTCCTGCCATCGGGCGGGCGGCGTGTACGGTGCCCGACCGGCTCCCGCCCGTCGACCCGTGCGGCTCATCGGCTGCGAGCCCTCGCCGAACCTGATGCGCCGGATGGTCCAGCCCCGCCACGGCGGGGACAACATGAAGATCTGGCTCCTCGACCGGACGGGCCGGCCGACCCCCGTCGACGAGCACATCGCTGTCGAGGTCGACGAGTGCCGGCCCTCCGCGCTGGGCGGCGCGCTGATCGACGTGACGCTCAAGGGCGGGCTCTTCCGCCGCATGCCCTTCCCACCCGAGGCCCGCCCCGTGTGGGACGCCTGGTACGAGGGCCCGCCCCGGGAACGCAACGGATGGGCGCCGTTCACGACCGCAGGGCGCGGCGAGTGGCTGCGGTTCACGAAGGTGTGTACGGGCCCTGAGGAGCCCGGCGCGGTGTGTGAGCTGGACGGGCGGTACGTCACCGACATCCCGGGCCTGCACTGCGCGATCGGCGAGGCGGTCGGCGGTCCTGGGTACCAGTGGCACCAGTGCTGGAACGCGCTGAGCGGCTGCCCGTGCGGCGGCGACGCGTCCCGGGCGCCCTTCACGCTCGTCTGGCACGACGCCGACGTGGCCCGCCGGGCCCTGGCGGACATCAGCGTGGACACGGACGGCGAGCTGAGCTACTTCGACGCGGTGGTGCCGTTCCTGGAGCGGATGGGCGTCACCGTGGTGCTGCGCTAGGCCAGTTCACGGGTGCTGCGTGAGGCCAGTTCACGGGTGCTTCGCCAGGCCACTTCACGTTCGGACGGGCCGGGTGCTAGCGGTGTTCCGGGTTCGCGAAGTCGGCGCGGCAGCCGGCGTCCCACGCCGAGCGCTGATTGCCGTGTGCCGGAATGCCGCCCGCTCGCTTCAGCATCCCCGCCAGATGCATCAGGTTCCAGGCCATGAACGAGGTGTTGCGGTTGGTGAAGTCGTTGTCGGGGCCGCCCGAACCCGGGTCCAGATACGACGGCCCCGGCCCGGCCTCGCCGATCCAGCCCGCGTCCGCCTGCGGCGGGATCACGTAGCCCAGGTGCTGGAGGCTGTAGAGCACGTTCATCGCGCAGTGCTTGACCCCGTCCTCGTTCCCCGTGATCAGACAGCCGCCCACCCGGCCGTAGTAGGCGTACTGCCCCTCGCTGTTGAGGAGACTGGAGCAGGCGTACAGCCGCTCGATCACCCGCTTCATCACCGAGCTGTTGTCACCGAGCCAGATCGGACCGCACAGCACGAGGATGTCGGCCCGCATGACCTGCTCGTACAGGTCGGGCCAGGCGTCCGACTCCCATCCGTGCTCGGTCATGTCGGGCCACACCCCGGTCGCGATGTCGTGGTCGACGGCCCGCATCAGCGAGGTCGTCACGCCCTGCCGCTCCATCACGGCCCTGCTGCGGTCGATCAGCCCCTCGGTGTTGCTGACCTCGGGGGAGCGCTTGAGCGTGCAGTTGACGTACAGGGCGCTCAGATCGTCGTAGCGGTACGGAGTCGCGGACATCGGCCGTCTCCTCGCGGGGGTGGGAGCAACTGGACCAGCCTCCCCTCCCCGGGCCGGCCGGGCCATCCCGGGACGACCGACCGGATGACGGACCCGCCGGCCGGAGCCGTGGGGCGCCGTAGGGCGTACTCGCCGCGGTCGGCCGCCCGCCGGTCCCGTGACGTCAGAACCGCAGGCGCGCGGCCACCGGCAGATGGTCGCTGCCGGTGTCGGGCAGCGTCCAGGTCGTGGTGACCTCCGCGCCGCGGGCCAGCACGTGGTCGATGCGCGCGAGGGGTGCGCCGGCGGGCCAGCTGAAGGCGAACTCGCCGCGGCTGCCGCGCACCTGGTCCATGACGGGACCGAGTCCCCGGTCGGCGGCCGTGCCGTTGAGGTCGCCGAGGACCAGCACGTTGGCGGCGCGCTCCGCGGCGAGCGCGCGGCCCAGCCGGACGGCGCTCTCGTCGCGCCACCCCGTGGCGTACCCCTCGGCCGCCCGTACCCGGACCGACGGCAGGTGCGCCACGTACGTCGCCACCTCTCCGTGCGGGCCGTGCACGACGGCCCTGAGCCCACGGTCCCAGCCGCTGTCCACCGCCCGCGGTCTGATGTCGACCCGCGCGATGTCCGTCAGCGGATACTTCGACCACAGCCCGACCGTCCCCACCGTCGCGTGATGCGGATGGGTCCGGCCGAGGACGATGCGGAACGCGGGCAGGCTCGACTCCGTCAGCTCCTGGAGCGCGACGACGTCGGGATCCGGGCCGAGCAGGATCCTCGCGACGCGGGACGGACTGGTGTTCTCGTCGCTCACGTTGTGCTGGACGACCGTCATGTCGTACGCGGCAGGCGAGCCGGACCCCGAGGTCGGCAGCGCCGCCCGGAACACGGCCACCCAGACGGCGGCGACGACCAGGCACGCCACCGCCGCGACCACCGACCGACGGACGACGGCCACGACCAGCCCGAGCGGCACGGCGAGAGCCAGCCAGGGCAGGAAGGTCTCCACGAGGCTCATCACGTTCCCCGGCAGGCGGGGCACCGCGGAGGAGAACAACAGCAGTCCGCCGACGACGGCCAGCGCCGCCCCGGTGACCAGCCCCCGCGTCCTTCTGATCGCCTCCATCGCACCCCTTTCCGGGGTGAGGACGCGGCGCGGGCTGAACCAGTTCCCAGGTCAGGGACGGGAAGCCGGAGGGGTCGTCCGAAGGACCGCGATGCCGAGCGGGCGTTCCCCGACGGCGAGGCGCCGGGTGTCGCCCGTCTCCAGGTCGACCACGGTGATGCCGTTCCAGTAGCCGTCCCTGGTGAAGCCGCCCGTGACGTACGCGGTGCGGCCGTCCGCCGTCACGGTGACGTTCTCGTGGGGGCCCTCCAGGGGGTGGATCCGTTCGGCGCCTTCGGGTGTGCGGACCGTGAGGGAGGGGCCCTCGTCCTCGTCCGGGTCGATGGGGCCGGTGCCGACGACGAGGAGCGTCCCGTCGGGCGTGATCGCGGCGCCGTGCTGGTGGGTGTCGGCGGTCATCGCCTCGATCTCCGTACGGCCGGCCCGCGGGTCGACCACGGCCAGCCGCTCGCCCTCGAAGGGGAGCAGGAGCCTGCCGTCCGAGGGGCGGACGGCGGTGTAGTGCGGCTTGAGCCAGGAGCCGAGACCGCCTTCGGTGCCGTACGGGGCGACCTCGATGCGGCGCGGTTCGAGCGTGTCGGCGGGGACGACCGTGACGTCGAACGAGTCGTGGTTCGTCGTGTACACCTCGGCGCCGTCCCGCGAGACGTCGACGTCGAACGGCCGCCGGCCGACCGGGACCGTGGCGGTCACCTCGCGGCTCGCCGTGTCGATGACCTCCAGGGTGCCGTTGCCGCCGGGAACGTTGACGCCGACGTACACCCACCGGCCGTCGGGGGCGAGCGCGATGCCCATGCCGCCGCCCCGGTACTCGCCGGTGGTGACCGGGCCGGTGTCGGTCTCGTACGGGATGCGGGCGAGCCGCTCGCGGGTCCGGGTGTCGACGACGGCGACGCCCTCGGCGGTGGCGACCCAGGCGCGTCCGTCGGCGCCGACGGCCAGGCCGTACGGAGCGGTGCCCACCTCCACGGAGCCGAGCGCGCCGCGCTCCGGGTCGATGAAGGTGACGGTGTCGGAGCCGAAGTCGGCGACGAGGAGGGTCCCGTCGGGGGTGGGGGCCGCCGGGGCCGAGCCGGTCGGAGCGGCACCGGCACCGGGGGAGGCCGAGGAGGATTCGGAGGTGTTCGCGGGCGCGGCGTCGTCGCTCGGCGCGCAGCCGCCGAGGACGGCCGCGACCGCGGCGGCGGGTACGAGGACGCGCCCGGCGCGCCCCGGACGGCGGGGGCTCATCGGGAGGTCTCCCGTCCCCTGGAGGTGGCGCGCGCGGAGGCGGCCTCCAACAGGCCGGCGATCCGGTCGAAGCCGTGTCGGCGCGCGTGCTGGAGCGGTGTCGTCCCGTCGTGGTCCGCGAGCAGGGGGTCCGCCCCCGCGGTGATCAGCAGCTCGACGACCTCCTCGTGCGGGAGACCGCCGTCACCGAGGATCACCGCCTCGAGCAGCGCGGTCCAGCCGAGCCGGTTGACGTGGTCCACGTCGATGTCGGTCTCGCGCAGGACGGCCCGTACGTACGCGACATGGCCGCGTTCGGCGGCCGGGATCAGCGAGGTCCCGCCGAAGCGGTTGGTGAGACGCAGGTCGGGGCCCGCTGCGAGCAGGACGCGCATCATGGGCACGCTGCCGGTGACTCCCGTGACGAGCCAGGGCGTGTCGTCCTGGGCGTCCCGTGCGTCGGGGTCGGCGCCCGCCGCGACCAGGAGCTCCGCGGCGCCCACGTGGTCCGCCCGCGCGGCCAGCAGCAGCGGGGTGCGCAGCTCGCCGTCGCGGCTCTCGACGTGCGCGCCGGCGTCGAGCGCGGCGCGGATCCCGGTCGTGTCCCCACGGCGTGCCGCCGCGAGCAGCAGCCGGTCGTTCGTCGGCATGGGCGTTCTCCTTCGCATGGCCGTGAGCAGCACGGACGTCGTCCCTTCGCGGGGGGGCGGAGGCAGTCGGTCCGCTCGCCTGGTCCATCGTGGGCCCGCCTTCGCACCGCGGCGGTCGGCCCAGCGGATCGCCGAGGAGAGCCGTCCGGTGGACCCGGGGGTCATCCGATCGGTCGACCCCCGGCTCGGAGATCGCGGTGGCGCCGAGCAGTCGTAAGTCGGCGCTAAAGTGATCACTTCAGACCAACTGAGCTTCATCTCTGGGGGATTTCTTGCGTTTCAAGAACACCATGGCCGCCTGCTCGGTGGCAGTGGCCGCGCTGCTCGTCCCGCTGGCCGCCACGCCCGCCGCGGCCGCGACGCCGACCACGGGGGACTCCGTGCGGGCCACGGACTACTCGTACTCCGGGAGCTTCGAGATCGGCTGGCGGGTCGGGCCGAACAAGCTGGACCCCGTCAAGATCACGCTCAGGGACACGAAGACCGACGGCTACGCCGTCGGCGCGCGCCTGATCACCAACGGCTCGGACGGCAAGATCGTGTGGCGGATGCGGACCATCCCGTCCGGCCAGGACACCGCCTCCTGGACGACGTACGCCGCCCCCGGCGGGTGGATCTCCAACGCCTACTTCGAGATCTGCAAGATCAAGGTGAGCACCGGCGCCGTCTCGTACTGCGACACCACGCGGGTGATGCACAACCCGATCAGCGACGACGACAACACGCCGTTCCCGGGCTGACCACCCCGGCTCGCGTGAGCGGGGAGGAGGGGCACCCGGCCGGGTGCCCCTCCTCCCCGAAGCCATCCTTGACCGGCACAAAAGCATTGTCGGTACGGGGCCTCCGCAGGTGACAATGAGTCACCACTGACCAGGAGGAACCATGAGCCAGGCACACCTGACTCTCCAGGAGCTGCTGCCCCCGCAGGAGTTGGCCGCGGCCATCGACGCCGGGCACGTCACCCGCAAGGCGCACCCCGAGCTGCCGCTGTCGATCTACACGTACACGCGGGCGTGCCAGTACGAGCGGATCTGGAACCAGGTGACCACGCGCTGCCGTGGGCTCGTCGCCGACGACACGACCGGCGAGATCGTCGCGCTTCCCCTGCCGAAGTTCTTCAACATCGGTGAGCACGAGGCCGGTCAGCCCTACGCGCCCGCGTTGCCCGACGAGCCGTTCGACGTCTACGACAAGGTCGACGGCAGCCTCGCGGTGATCTTCCACTACGCGGGCCGCTGGCAGGTCGCGTCCAAGGGGTCCTTCATCAGCGCACAGGCGACCTGGGCGCAGCGTCGGCTCGACGCCCGGAAGACCGACGCGCTGACTCCCGGAGTCACCTACCTCGCCGAGATCCTCTACCCGCAGAACCGTATCGTCGTCGACTACGGCGACCGCCGGGACCTGGTCCTCCTCGCCGCCTTCGGCCCGGACGGCACCGAGATCCCGCTCGCCGAGGCCGCCACCACATGGACGGAGATCGGCTCCGTCGTACGGACCTGGCCCGCGATGCCGCTCGACGAACTGCTCGCCCTCACCGAGTCGAACACGTTGCCCGGCGGCCGAGCCGCCACCGGCACCGACGCCGAGGGCTTCGTCCTGCGCTACGCCTCGGGCGTGCGGGCGAAGGCCAAGCTGAGCGAGTACGTACGGCTGCACAAGGTACTGACCGGGGTCACCGAGCGGGACATCTGGCGCAGCCACGGCATCCAGCGCTTCGCCGGCATGTCCGTCAAGCGGCTGGCGCAGGGCCTGGGGTGCTCGGTCGCCGAGCTCGGCGGCATCAGGACCTCGGGCGGCCGGCCGCTGGACGCCCTGCTGGAGCAGGTGCCGGACGAGTTCGACACCTGGGTGCGCGGGGTCATCGCCCGCCTGGAGGACGAGGCGGCCGGCCGCGAGCGCGCCATCGACGAGGCCTTCAAGGCAGTCGCCCATCTCGCCGAGGACCGCGGCGCCTTCGCCCGCGCGGTCAAGGCGCTGCCGGTCGACCCGGAGATCCGGGCGGCCATGTTCCTGCGCCTCGACGGTCGGCCGACCGACCTCGTCGTGTGGCGCTCCGTCAGGCCGGAAGCGGCCGACCCGTTCACGACCGATGAGGAGAACTGACCCGTGCCCGCAGTACACGTCATGACGGGACTCCCCGCCTCGGGGAAGACCACGGCCGCCCGCCGGCTGCAGGCGGAGTCCGAGGGCCGGATGCGCCGCGTCAACCTCGACGACCTCCGCACCATGCTCGACGTCCCGGCGCCCGAGCGCGGCCGCTCGCACGCGCACGAGCGGACCGTCCTCGACATCCAGGACGCGGCGGTCCGCTCCGCCGTCGAGGGCGGCTTCGACGTGGTCGTCGACAACACGCACCTGACGCCGCACATCCCCAAGCGGCTCATCGCCGCCGTCACCGGCCTCGCCGCCGACTTCGTCGTGCACGACTTCACCGACGTGCCGGTCGACGAGTGCGTACGGCGCGACGCCGCGCGCGAGCGCTCCGTCGGCGAGGAGATCATCCGCATCCTCGCCGACAAGCACGCCAAGGCCACCCGCGGCGGCTGGCGCCTGACCGCCGAGTGGCTGAGCACCCGGCCGTCGGCCGCGCCCTACGTCCCCGACCCGGCGCTGCCCTCCGCGGTGATGTGCGACATCGACGGCACGCTCGCACTGCGCGGCGACCGCGGTCCGTACGACTTCTCACGCTGCGACCTCGACCTGATCAACGTCTCGGTACGGCAGGCCCTGCGCGCCTTCCGAGCCGCCGAGAACGACACGATCGTGCTGGTCTCCGGCCGCAGCGAGGACCACCGGGCCATGACCGAGGCGTGGCTCGCGCGCCATGAAGTGCCGTACGACGAACTGTGGATGCGGGCCTCGGACGACGGCCGCAGCGACGACATCGTCAAGGCCGAACTCTTCGACGCGCACGTGCGGAACCGGTACGCGGTACGGGTCTCGCTCGACGACCGCGACCGCGTGGTGGCCCTTTGGCGCCGCATGGGCCTGCCGACCTGGCAGGTCAACTACGGCAACTTCTAGGCCGCGTCGCGTCTTCTGCGACATCGCCACGTCGCCACGTCGTCGTTGGGCTCGGTGCCGTCCAGCGGACACGTGACGTACGTCGCCGGCAGCTCGCCGAACCGGCCGGGTGGGGCCGGCTCGGCCGGTTCGGAGAGCGAGGCGCCTGGGTGCGGCGTCGTGCCGTCGACGATCCCCCCCGAACCCGCGGGAAGGGGAGGGCCCCGCCCCCCGGGCCCCCCCCCCCCCCCCCCCGTGGGATAAAAAAAAAAAA
>NZ_JBHWJZ010000039.1:0-61559 GCF_042731085.1 Streptomyces sp. NPDC059875 | reverse complement strand
GGTGGGCTGGTTTTTTTTTATAAGAGACAGACCCTGCTCACGGCCGCAGCCGTCGCCGGTGCCGCCGCCCAGTTCAGCTGGGCGCTCGGCGGGGGCGACGCCCGTGCCGCGGGCGTCGCCGAGGCGGTGGTGGCCGATCGGCCCGCCACCGTGACCTGGCTGGAGAACGGCGGTCTGGGTGCCGCGCCCGGGTCCACGTTCGGCGTGCCGTGGCCCAAGGGCGCGCATCCCGCCGACCGCACCTTCGCGCTCACCACGGCCGACGGCAGGAACGTTCCCGTACAGACCTGGACCACCGCCCGCTGGCCCGACGGCTCGCTCAAGTGGACCGCCCACGCCGTCGGCCCCGAGGCCGCCGGGGCGGAGAAGTACACCCTCGCCCCCGGAACCCCGGCCGGCACCGCCCGAGCGGTCACCGTCACCGAGACCGACCGGCGCATCACCCTGGACACCGGCACGATCAGGGCGGTCATCTCCAAGGACGGCCACAAGCTCGTGGAATCCGTGACCCGCGGCGGCGTCAAGATCGCCACCGACGGCCGGCTCGTCCTGCTGCGCCAGAGCGACCTCGACGACGGCGACCAGGGCAACGCCAAGTGGGAGCGGTTCGACGGTGAGATCTCCGGCGCGACCGTCGAACAGCGCGGCCCCGTCCGGGCCGTGGTCCGGATCGACGGCAAGCACCGCAAGGCGAGTCGCAGCTGGCTGCCGTTCTCCGTCCGTCTCTACTTCTACGCCGGCGCCGAATCCTTCCGGATGGTGCACACCATCACCTACGACGGGGACCAGAACAAGGACTTCATCCGCGGCCTCGGCGTCCGCTTCACCGTCCCGATGCGCGACGCCGACCACGACCGCCACATCCGTATCGCGGGCGAGGGGCAGGGCTTCCTCACCGAGGCCGTCAAGGGCATCACCGGCCTGCGCCGCGACCCCGGCGTCGCGGTCCGCAAGGCCCAGGTCAAGGGCGAGAAGCTGTCCGACCCCGCCACCTGGGACCAGCGGGTGACCTCCCGCCTCCAGTACATCCCGACCTGGGGGGACTACACCCTCGCCCAGCTCTCCGCCGACGGCTTCACCCTGCGCAAGCGCACCGGGCCCGGACACGGCTGGATCCCGGCCGGCGGAGGCGGCCGGGCCAACGGCTTCGGGTACGTCGGCGGCGTGACCGGCGGACTCTCCTTCGGGCTCCGCGACTTCTGGCAGAAACACCCCGCCCAGCTCGACATCCGGGGCGCGGCCGGCGACGCCGCCGAGGTCACGCTCTGGCTCTGGTCCCCCGAGGCCCAGCCCATGGACCTGCGCTTCTACCACGACGGCATGGGCCAGGACACCTTCCCCGAACAGCTCGAGGGCCTCAACATCACATACGAGGACTACGAGCCCGGCTTCGGCACCCCGTACGGCATCGCCCGCACCAGCGAGCTGATGTTCTGGGCCAACGCGGCCACGCCCTCCGCCGAGACCCTCGTCGCCCAGGCCGAAGCCGTCCGTACCCCGGCCCAGCTCGTCGCGAGCCCCGAGGACCTGACCCGCGCCGGCGTCTTCGGCGGGCTCTTCGCGCCCGTCGACCGCTCGACCGCCGCCAAGGCCACGATCGAGGACCACCTCGACTACCTCTTCACCTACTACAAGGACCAGGTCGAGCAGCGCCGCTGGTACGGCTTCTGGGACTACGGCGACATCATGCACACCTACGACGAGGACCGTCACCAGTGGCGGTACGACATCGGCGGCTACGCCTGGGACAACTCCGAACTCTCGCCCGACCTCTGGCTCTGGTACGCCTATCTGCGCTCCGGTCGCTCCGACGTCTTCCGCTTCGCCGAGGCGATGACCCGCCACACCGGCGAGGTCGACGTCTACCACCTCGGCACCTGGGCCGGTCTCGGCACCCGCCACGGCGTCCAGCACTTCGCCGACAGCGCCAAGCAGCAGCGCATCTCCACCGCCGTCTACCGCCGTCCCTACTACTTCCTCACCGCCGACGAACGCGTCGGCGACCTGATGCACGACCTGGTCGACTCCGACGAGACCTTCCTCGTCCTCGACCCCATCCGCAAGATCCGCACCGAGCCGTACACGCCGGACCGGCACGCCCTCTCCATCGGCTTCGGCACCGACTGGAGCGGTCTGGCGGCGGCCTGGCTCACCGAGTGGGAGCGGGGCGGCCCCAAGGCCGCGAAGGCGGAGGCCCGACTGCGCTCCACCATGGAGACCATCGCGGCCCAGCCCAACGGATTCGTCCAGGGCACGGGGCTCTACGACCTCGACACCGGCCGCTTCGCGGTCGCGACCGAGCCCGTCGTCGGCGTCTCCCACCTCTCCGCGATGTTCGGTCTCGTCGAGATGTGCGCCGAGCTCATCGACCTCATCGACATGCCGAAGTTCAAGGACGCCTGGCTGGACTACTGCCGCTACTTCAACGCCACCAAGGCCGAACAGGCCGCCCGGTACGGCAAGAACTTCGGCACGCTGCTCCTCTTCCAGGGCCACTCCCGCCAGGACGCCTACGCCGCGGCCCAGCTGAAGGATCCCGCGCTCGCCCAGCGCGCCTGGGCCAAGTTCCTGGGCAGCGACGGCTATACCTCGGCCATGGTCTGGGACAAGACCCCGGTCCAGGGCCCGGCCGCCCTGGAACCGGGCTACGAGCACCTGTGGATCAGCACCAACACCACGGCGCTCTTCGGGCTGGCCGCCATCCAGAACCTCGCGCTCGTCGGCGACAGCCTCCCGCAGTGACCTCGCACCCACACCCGAACCCCGGCCCGGACCCCGGCCCCGACCTCGACCCCGACCCGAAGGAGCACCCGTGAGACGCACCGCCCTGGTCGCCGCGGCGGCCACTGCCGCCGCCGCGCTGTCCGTCGTCCCGGCCCACGCCGAGGGCCCCTACGGCCAGGGGCTCGACCACTGCGCCGGCACCGAGACCGGCGCCGTCGTCTGTCACTTCGACGTCCCGCCCGGAACGTACGACGTCGTGGCCACGATCGGCGGGGAGACCGCGGGCAGCACGGCCGTCACCGCCGAGACCCGGCGCGCCCTGCTCGCCGAGACCGCCACCGCGGCCGGGGAGCGCACCCGGCGCTCGTTCACGGTGAACGTACGCGACCCCGAGGGCGAACCGACCGGCCCCGCCGGCAGTGCCGGACTCGACCTGACCTTCGGGGGCCCGGCCCCCCGGCTCGCGGCGCTGCGGGTGACCCCCGCCCCCGCCGCCCCGCGGATCTTCCTGATCGGGGACTCGACGGTGTGCGACCAGCCGGGGGAGCCGTACTCCGGCTGGGGGCAGCAGTTGCCCCAGTACCTCAAGCGGGGCATCGCGGTCGCGTGCTCGTCACGCCCATCGTCCGCCGCTGGTTCAACGCCGACGGCACCCTCGACAACAACACCGCCCTACTGGTCAACGGCCTCGGCGTGGACCACCCGGCCGAGATCCGGGCCCTCGCGGCCACCCTCGGCACCCCGCTCATCGACCTCACCCGCCTCTCCAAGGAACGGGTCGAGGAGCTGGGCCCGGAGGCGTCGAAGGCGCTCTACCTCACCACCGAGAAGCGGGACAACACCCACACCTCGGTGCGCGGGGCCGGTGAGTACGCGGCCCTCGTCCTGGGCGAGCTGCGGGCCCAGGGGATCGTCCCGGAGCGTCTGATCCGCTGACGGCCGGTCCGGTGACTGCCCCTCCGCCGACCTTCGCTCCGGTGACCCGCGGGCCCGCACCCGCCGTCACACGACGCCGGCGTCGAGCGCGGCGAAGACGAACGAGAAGGTGGCGGGAGCGGCGTGCAGCCGGTACGCGGGCTGCACGCCGGGTCCGCAGGACTGGGACCCGATGCCGTGCTGGGCGTGGTCCAGGGTGAGCCAGACCGTGTCACCGGGGACGAGATCGCTGTGGTGACCGGCGGCGTCGAGATCCTCGCTGGTCCAGCGGCGGGCGGTGAACCAGAAGTCCTCCTGGCCCCACACCTTCACCCCGCGCTCTCCGTCCGTCAGTCGGACCCAGCGGGTGTCGATCCGGGCACCGTTCTCCTGCGGGCGGACGTACGGGGTCTGGAGCTCGTCCACCGTCGCCTGCCAGCGGCCGAGCCTCGCCGCCTCCCGGGTGTCGGGGTACGCCTCGCCCGGGCCGCCGCCGAACCAGGTGGCCCGGTCCAGGGTCGCGGGCAGGCCCAGGCGGACGCCGAGCCGGGGGAGCGGCAGTCGCCAGTCGCCTTCGGGGGTGACGGAGACCGTCAGTCGCAGCCGGGTTCCGTCCGAGGTCCAGCGGTACGCGGTGCGCAGCCCGAGGTCCTGCGCCGCGGGTGCGACCCGGGTCCGTACCGTCAGCCCCTCCTCGTCCGTCTCCACGGCGTCGAGCCGGTGCCGCATCCGCTGCAGGCCCAGCTCGCGCCAGAGCAGCCCGTAGCGCTCGTCCGGCTGCCACTGGGCGCCCAGGTCGTTGTCGGTCGGCGCCCGCCACACGTCGAGCCGGAGTCCGGAGACCGGTATCCCGCCCAGGGCCAGCGGCTCACCCGTACGGGCGTCGAAGGAGCCCGGGCCGAGGGTGATCCGCCCGGGGCCGTGGACCGGTGCGACGCCGACCGCCCCGGGGACCCGCCGCCGCCCCGTCACGGCCACCTGCCCCCAGGCGATCTCGTGCCCCTGCGGCGCCCAGGCGGTCTCGTGCGCGAGGACCGCCCGTACGGTCCAGAAGCGCTCGCCGTCGCCCAGGTGCGCGGGCGGCTCGGGCAGTTCGACCACGGCGCTCTCGCCGGGGGCGAGCGCGGGCACGTCCAGCGCGCCGGTCGCGACGCTCTCGCCGTCGACCAGGTACGACCAGGTGAAGGCGAGGTGGGCCAGGTCCGCGACGTCGTATCCGTTGGTGATCCGGACCGTTCCGGCGGCGCCGTCCCCCGTGATGCGGACCGGCTCGATCACCTTCTTGTACTCGATCAGGCCCGGCGAGGGCGTCCGGTCGGGGAAGAGCAGCCCGTCGCAGACGAAGTTGCCGTCGTGCACCTCCTCACCGAAGTCGCCGCCGTACCCGAAGCCGTACCGCGGGTGGACGATTCCGTGGTCGATCCACTCCCAGACGAACCCGCCCTGGCAGCGTTCGTGCGTCTCGAAGAGCCGCTGGTAGTCGGCGAGTCCGCCCGGTCCGTTGCCCATGGCGTGCCCGTACTCGCAGAGAACGAGGGGCAGTCGGCGCCGCGCCTCGGGCCCGTCGTCCTCCCGGCGGCCGATCTCCTCGACCTCCGCGTGCGGGGGATACATCCGTGAGTACACGTCCGTGTCCCGGCACGACCGGTCGCCCTCGTAGTGGACGAGCCTCGACGGGTCGCGGTCGCGGATCCACTCGGCCATCGCGGTGAGCCCCGCACCCGTGCCGCACTCGTTGCCGAGCGACCAGATGATCACCGAGGCGTGGTTCTTGTCGCGTTCGACCAGTCGCGCCGCACGGTCGAGCAGGGCCGGGGTCCAGCGCGCGTCGTCGACCGGGTTGCCCCGCCAGCCGAGCGGCTCGAAGCCGTGGGTCTCCAGGTCGCCCTCGTCGATCACCCACAGGCCGTACTCGTCGCACAGGTCCAGGAATGCGGGGTGCGGGGGATAGTGGGAGGTGCGGACGGCGTTGATGTTGTGCCGCTTCATCAGTTCCAGGTCCCGGCGCATGGTCGCCAGATCGACGCACCGTCCGGTCTCGGGGTGGAACTCGTGCCGGTTCACCCCACGGAAGAGGATCCGCCGGCCGTTCACCTTGATCACGCCGTCCTCGACGACGACCGTCCGGAATCCGATGCGCAGCGGAATCCGCTCCCCGGCCGTCGCCAGCTCGCCCTCGTACAGCCGGGGCGTCTCCGCGCTCCACGGCTCGACCGCGACCGTGACCGCGGCGCCTGTCTCCGTGTCGATGCCGAGCTCCGGCACGGTGACCCGGCCGGGCACGTCGCTCTCCACGCGCAGCGTGCCGGTGGACGCGGTGTGGTCGTACGAGGCGTGCACGAAGATGTCGCCGACCGCGCCCTCGGGACGGTGCAGCAGTGTCACGTCACGGAAGATGCCCGGCAGCCACCACTGGTCCTGGTCCTCCAGATACGAGCCGGCCGACCACTGGTGGACGCGGACGGCCAGCACGTTGCCGCGCGCCTTGAGGAGCCGGCCGACGGAGAACTCGTGCGCCAGCCGCGAGCCCTTGAACTCGCCCAGCTCGGTGCCGTTGAGCCACACCCGCGCACAGGACTCGACGCCGTCGAAGCGCAGCACCGCCTCGCCTGCCTCCGGCCAGCCGTCGGGGAGGTCGAACCGGCGCAGATGGTCGCCCGTCGGGTTCTCCGTCGGCACGCGCGGCGGATCGACCGGGAAGGGGTAGACGACGTTGGTGTACGCGGGGGCTCCGTGGTCCTTGCCCTGGAGCACCCAGTGTCCCGGCACCGCGATCCGGTCCCAGGCCCCGGCGTCGTACCCCTCGGCGGCGAAGGACTCGTCCTCCGTGTCGGCGCGGGGCGAGAGCCGGAAGCTCCAGGGGCCGTTCAGCGAGAGGGAGGCGGCGTCCGAGCGGGCGAACCAGGCGCGGGGCCGCAGGCCGCCGCGGCCGGGCGAGACGTCTTCGTACCAGGGAAGCACGGGCATGGGTCTCCTGCCGGAAGGGGGAGGGGAGAGGTGTGAGGAGGTCAACGGCGCGGAAAGCGCTTGCCGTCCCTGCTGTCTCCATCCCACCTCGACGGGCTCCCGTGCACAAGCCCGGGAGCCCGTCCGGCTGTTGGACTCTTCGCCGCCCGGTTGGACTACCGGCCCGCGCGCCGCTTGTTCCACACGTCGAAGCCGACGGCCGCGAGCAGTACGAGCCCCTTGATGACCTGCTGGTAGTCGGTGCCGATGCCGACCAGCGACATGCCGTTGTTCAGGACGCCGAGCACCAGCCCGCCGATCACGGCGCCCATCACCGTGCCCACGCCCCCGCTCATCGACGCACCGCCGATGAACGCGGCCGCGATCGCCTCCAGCTCGAAGTTCAGGCCTGCCTGCGGCGTGCCCGCGTTGAGCCGCGCCGCGTACACGCAGCCCGCAAGCGCGGCCAGGACCCCCATGTTCACGAAGACCAGGAAGGTGACCCGCTTGTCCTTGACGCCCGAGAGCTTCGCCGCCGCCTTGTTCCCGCCGAGCGCGTACACATGGCGACCGACGACCGCGTTGCGCATCACGTACCCCAGACCGATCAGGAGCACGCACAGGATGAGCATCACCACGGGAACGCCGTGGAAGCTCGCCAGGGCGAGGGTGAAGGCGACGATCGCCGCCGTCATCGCCACGCACTTCAGCGCCCACAGTCCGGTCGGCAGCACCTCGAGTTCGTACGCCGACTGGCGCCGGCGGTCGCGCCACTCCCGCAGCAGCAGGAAGACGACCGTGACGAGCCCGATGAACAGGGTGGGGTTGTGGTACTGCGTGTACGGCCCCATCTCCGGGATGAAGCCCTTGGCGATGTTCTGGAAGCCGTCGGGGAACGGCGCCAGGGAGCGGCCCTCCAGGAAGATCTGGGTGAGACCGCGGAAGAGGAGCATCCCGGCGAGCGTCACGATGAACGACGGGATGCCGAGATACGCGATGAAGTAGCCCTGCCAGGCGCCCGCGACGGCCCCGACCAGCAGGGAGAGGACCAGGGCCAGGACCCAGGGCATGTCGTGACGGACCATCATCACCGCGGACAGCGCGCCGACGAAGGCCGCCAGGGAGCCCACGGAGAGATCGATGTGCCCGGCGATGATGACGATCATCATGCCCATGGCCAGGATGAGGATGTAGCTGTTCTGCTGGATCAGGTTGGAGACGTTGTTCGGCAGCAGCAGCGTGCCGTCCGTCCAGATCTGGAACAGGACGACGAGGAAGGCGAGCGCGACGAGCATCCCGTACTGGCGCATGTTCGCCCGCAGCGTCCGCAGGAGCAGCGCACCGGCCGACGGGCGCACCGGCTGCGGCGCCACCGTGTCCTGCGCGGAAGGGGTCGTGGTGGTCATGGCGGGCCTCAGCTCCTGCTCATGGTCATGTGACGCATCAGGGTTTCCTGGGTGGCCTCGGCGCGACTGACCTCACCGGTCAGCCGGCCCTCGGCCATCGTGTAGATCCGGTCGCACATCCCGAGGAGCTCCGGCAGCTCGGAGGAGATGAACAGCACGGCCTTGCCCTGCGCCGCGAGCCGGTCGATGACGGTGTAGATCTCGTACTTGGCGCCGACGTCGATGCCCCGCGTCGGCTCGTCGAGGATCAGCACGCGCGGGTCGGCGTGGATCCACTTGCTCAGCACGACCTTCTGCTGGTTGCCTCCGGAGAGCCGCCCGACCTGCTCGAACACGGTCGGCGTCCGGATGTTCAAGGTGGTCCGGTAGCTCTCGGCGACCTTCCGCTCCAGGTGCTCGTCGACGACTCCGCGCCGCCGCATCCCGGTCAGGGACGGCAGGGAGACATTGCGGTGCACGGTGTCGTCCAGATGGAGGCCGTAGCGCTTGCGGTCCTCGGTGACGTACGCGAGGCCGGCCTCGATCGCGGCGGGGACGCTCCCGGTCGCCGCCTCCCGGCCGTCGATCTCCACCGACCCGGTGACGTACCGTCCGTACGAGCGGCCGAAAAGCGACATCGCGAGTTCGGTGCGCCCGGCGCCCATGAGGCCGGCGATCCCGACGATCTCGCCCCGCCGCACGGTCAGCGAGACGTCGTCGACGACCGTGCGCCGGTGGTCCACGGGATGGCGTACGGTCCAGCCGCGCACCGCGAGCGCCACCCGGTCCGCGTCCTCGCCCTCGTACGCGGTCCGCTCGGGGAAGCGGTGGTCGAGGTCACGGCCGACCATGCCGCGGATGATCCGGTCCTCGGACAGTTCGGGTGCGGCGTCCGGGGTCGGCCGGACGGGCAGGGTCTCGATGGTGCGGCCGTCGCGCAACACGGTCACGGTGTCGGCGATCCGCCGGATCTCGTTCAGCTTGTGCGAGATGACGACGGAGGCGATGCCCTCGGCGCGCAGTTCCAGGATCAGTTCGAGGAGCTTCGCGCTGTCCTCGTCGTTGAGCGCGGCCGTCGGCTCGTCGAGGATGAGCAGCTTCACCTCCTTGGACAGCGCCTTGGCGATCTCCACCAGCTGCTGCTTGCCCACGCCGAGGTCGGCGACCGGCGTGTGCGGGTTCTCGCGCAGCCCGACCCGCGCCAGGAGCCGCTTGGCGCTGCGCAGGGTGTCGTTCCAGTCGACGATGCCGCGCCGGCCCTGTTCGTTGCCGAGGAAGATGTTCTCGGCGATCGACAGATGGGGGACCAGGGCGAGTTCCTGATGGATGATCACGATGCCCCGGCGCTCACTGGCCCGGATGTCCCGGAACGCGACCGGCTCGCCCTCGAAGTGGATCTCGCCCTGGTAGCTGCCGTGCGGATGGACACCGCTGAGCACCTTCATCAGGGTGGACTTCCCGGCGCCGTTCTCCCCGCAGAGGGCGTGGATCTCGCCGGGCCGGACGGTCAGGCTCACCTCGCTGAGGGCGGTGACTCCTGGGAAGGTCTTGGTGATGCCCCGCATCTCCAGGACGGGCCCCGGCCGCCCGTTCCCGGTCACGAGAGCTGCCCCGCCGTGAAGTACCCCTCGCGGACGAGGAGCTGGGTGTTGGACTTGTCGATGCTGACCGGGTCGAGGAGGTACGACGGCACGGTCCGCTTCCCGTTGTCGTAGTCCCCGACGTTGTTGACCTCGGGCTTCCGGCCGTTGAGGACGGCGTCTCCCATGGCCACGGCACGGGCGGCCAGTTTGCGGGTGTCCTTGAAGACGGTCTGCGTCTGCTCGCCGCGGATGATGGACTTGACCGAGGCCAGTTCGGCGTCCTGGCCGGTCACGACCGGCAGGGGCCGGCCGCCGGTGCCGTAACCGGCGCTCTTGAGGGCGGAGATGATGCCGATGGAGATGCCGTCGTAGGGGGAGAGGACCGCGTCGACGCTCTCCTCGCCGTAGTTCTTGCTGATCAGGTCGTCCATCCGCTTCTGCGCGGTGCCGCCGTCCCAGCGCAGCGTGGTCGCCTGGTTCATCCTCGTCTGGCCGCTGCGGACGACGAGCTGCCCGCTGTCGAAGTACGGCTGGAGCACCTTGATGGCGCCGTTCCAGAAGTACCGGGTGTTGTTGTCGTCCGGCGAACCCGCGAACAGCTCGATGTCGTACGGCTTGCCCGCGCCCTTGGCGGGAGTGCCCAGCTTCAGCCGCTCGACGATGTACCGGGCCTCCAGCTCGCCGACCCGCTCGTTGTCGAAGGAGGCGTAGTAGTCGACGTGTTCGGTGCCCATGATGAGCCGGTCGTAGGAGATCACCGGGATGCCCGCGTCATGGGCGCGCTGGAGGACCTCGGTGAGCGCGGAGCCGTCGATGGCGGCGATCACCAGGAGCCGGCGCCCCTTGGTGATCATGTTCTCGATCTGGGCGATCTGGTTCTCGACCTTGTCGTCGCCGTACTGCAGATCGGTGTCGTAACCGGCCTGCCGGAACTGCTTCGCCATGTTCTCGCCGTCGGCTATCCAGCGCTCCGAGGCCTTGGTCGGCATGGCGAGCCCGATGGTGCCGCCCTTGCCGGCGTCGGGCTTGTAGCGGCTGCCGCCGCGGGCCTCCTGGCCGCAGGCGGTCAGCAACGTGGTGAGCAGCGCGGCCGCGGCCGCGGCGCGCAGGGTGCGGGTGCGCATGGTCAGTTCCCTTCGGGGGTGGGGAAGCGCCGGAGCTCGCCCGGCAGCCGGGAGCCGAGCGGGGACATGCCGCCGTCGGCGCCGTGCCGGGCCAGCAGGTCGAGGACGAGCCGCCCGCGCCGGACCCGCTCGCGTGCGGTGGCCAGGGTGTGCTCGCGCAGATGGGCCCCGTACGGATAGATGCCGGGGGACTTGCTGAGACCGAACTTGAGGTAGAGCGGCGCCCCGCGCCGGATCAGCTCGGCGGCCTCGTACATCCGGATCGAGCCGCCGAGGTCGTCGGGGGACTCGACGTAGAGGTCCATCGGGGCGCGGCTGGCCCGGCGGATCTCGCTGAGGTGGGCGAGGGTGAGATCGGAGGGGATGTTGAGGGAGTCCGCGCCGAGGTGCTCGTAGACGGCGTACCCGGCCGGGTTGACCGGGCCGATCAGCGCGGACACCTTGAAGGTGGTGTCGGCCGGGAGCAGGCCCGTCGCCCGCAGCCGGTGCAGGGTCCACAGCACGCCCTCGTCGGCGATGAGCAGACAACGGACCCCGAGCGCGGTGCCGCGCAGGGCGTCCTCCACGCAGCCGGCGAGACCGTCGTGGCCACGGGCGCGCAGCCCCGCGCCGCCGGAGTCGGTACGGGTGGCGGCGCCGATGTCCCAGGTGCCGCGCGGCCCGGTGAACAGGCAGAGCTCGACGTCCCGTTCGGCGCAGGCGTCCACCATCTCGGTGATCTCGTCGTCCGTCAGCATCCAGACGCCGCTGCCCTGGCTGATCCGGTGGACCGGGACGTCGAGCCGGGAGCTCTCCTTCAGGACGGCCGCGAGCGCCTCGGGGCCCTCGACGGAGGGGATCTCGGTCCGCCAGGTGCCGCCGTCGGGGAAGGTGTGCGGGGAGGCCTCGGCGGGGTCCGTCGGCGGCACGGAATGACCGATCCCGGCGAGCGCGGCGGCGCCGGGGCGGCGGGGGGCGGAGGGAGTGGGCACAGGACTCCTCATTGTTCGATATACCGGACACCGTCCGGAACGTTGGGTATGCGGCGGTACGGGGAGCCCGGGACTCCCGTACGTCGCCCGGGACTCCCGTACCGCCGTACGGCTCGTCGCCACGCACCGTCATGGGCGCAGCAGCACCTTGCCGGTCTTCGGATCGCCGCCGCCGACCAGGGCGACGGCCTCCGCGAACCGCTCCAGCGGGAACTCGTGGCTGATCAGCGGCGCCGGGTCGAGCAGCCCCAGGCCGAAGGCCCGTACCGCGTCGGCCCAGGCGGCGGACGGCGCCCCGAAGACGCTGCGGATCTCCAGCTGGCTGAGCGAGAGATGGACGGGGTCGATGCCGGTGGCCCCGGGGGTGAACATCCCGGTGAGCACGACCCGGCCGCCCCTGCGGGCGAGCAGACAGGAGGAGGCGGCCGTGGTCGGTGCCCCGGCGGTCTCCACGACCAGGTCGAAGCGGTCGGCCGCCGCCGCGGACTCGCCCGGGGTCAGGGCCTCGCTCGCGCCGAGCCGCAGCGCCTGCTCACCCCGCGCGACCCGCGGGTCGACGACGGTCAGTTCGGCGGGCGAGGACGCGGCGAGCCACTGCACGGCGAGCAGGCCCAGCGTGCCGGCGCCGACGACGGCGACCCGCTCGCCCGGCCGCGGCCGTCCCGCCCGTACCGCCGCGGCGATCACGGCGGCCGGCTCCAGGAGCGCGGCGGCGCGCAGGTCCGCGCCCTCGTGCAGGAGGTGCAACAGTCGGGCGGGAACGACCACATGGTCGGCGAACGCGCCCGGCTCGGTGAAGCCGGTCTCCGCGTACCCGGCCGTGCACAGGCTGGTCTCGCCGCAACGGCAGCGCTCGCAGGTCCCGCACGCGCGGAACCCCTCCGCGACGCACCGGCGCCCCAGGAGGGAGGCGTCGACCCCCGCCCCCACGGCCTCCACGGTCCCGGACCATTCATGGCCGGGCGTCACGGGGTAGCGGACATAGGCGGGATCGCGGTGCCCGTCGTACACCTCGCGGTCGCTCATGCAGACTCCGGCGGCGGCGACCCGGACACGGACCTCGCCGGGGCCGGGCTCGGGAGTCTCCCGCTCGACCAGACGGTGCTCGCCCGGCCTCTCGACGACGATCGCGCGGCTCACTTCGGTGCCCTCCGCTCCCAGCCCTCGGCCCAGAGGTCGAACCGGGCCTGCTGCTGGGGGAATTCGGCGGCGGCGTCCACGTCCAGCTCCACCCCGAGACCGGGCGCGTGCGACACCTCGAAGCAGCCGGTCTCCGGGTCGACCTGGGGCGCGCCGCGCACGACCTTCTTGATCTCCGCGTCCGCGAAGTCGTTGAAGTGCTCCAGGATCTTGAAGTTCGGTGTGCAGGCGGCGAGTTGGAGCGAGGCCGCGGTCAGTACCGAGCCGCCCACGTTGTGCGGTGCGACCATCATGTAGTGCGTCTCGGCGGTGGCGGCGAGCTTGCGGGTCTCCAGGATGCCGCCGATGTGTCCGAGGTCCGGCTGGATGATGTCGGCCGCCTGCGACTCGAACAGCTCACGGAACTCGATCCGGTCGTGGATGCGCTCACCGGTCGCGATCGGCAGGTCGACCTTCGCGGCCACCTTCTCCAGCGCCTTCAGGTTCTCCGGCGGTACCGGCTCCTCCAGCCAGGCCGGCCGGAAGGGCGCCAGCTCGCGTGCCAGCCGGACCGCCGTCGCGGGGGAGAACCGGCCGTGCATCTCCAGCATCAGCTCCGTGTCCGGCCCGATCGCGTCACGTACCGCCTCGATCAGCGACACCGCGTACCGCGACCCCTCGGCGTCGAGCTCGAGGTGGCCCGTGCCGAACGGGTCGATCTTCAGCGCCCGGTAGCCGCGGGCCACGACCTCCTGGGCCGCCTTGTGGTACGCCTCGGGAGTCCGCTCGGTGGTGTACCAGCCGTTGGCGTACGCCTTGACCCGGTCGGTGACCTTGCCGCCGAGCAGCTGCCACACCGGCACGCCCAGCGCCTTGCCCTTGATGTCCCAGCAGGCCATCTCCACGACCGCGATCCCGGACATCACGATCTCGCCGGCCCGCCCGTAGTCGCCGTACTTCATGCGCCGGACGAGGTCCTCGACCGCGAACGGGTCGGAGCCGGTGATGTGGTTGGCCTCGGCCTCGCGGAGGTATCCGATCAGGGCGTCGGTGCGGCCCAGCATGCGGGTCTCGCCGACGCCGGTCAGCCCCTCGTCGGTGTGGACCTGGACGTACGTGAGGTTGCGCCAGGGTGTGCCGACGACATGAGTGGTGATTCCCGTGATGCGCACGGTGGTTGCTCCCGGGGTCGTTCGATATTTCGTCACACGTTCGAAATCGTGGCGTGACCGTAGACAGCGACTTCCCGGGTGTCAATGGTCCCCGCACGACCGTTGCCGGGAGAACGGCCGTGTGGTTAGCCTGTGTTCGCCATACCGATCACTGATCGGGATTTCGAACGACGAGGGGTGGGTGGACGGCATGGGGCGTCTCGTTCCCGCGGTGACCAGGGCATTCGACATCCTGGAGCTGTTCCTGCAGGGCGACGGATCACTCTCCGCACCCGAGATCACGCGCAGGCTCCAACTCCCGCGCACCACCACGCACGAGCTGCTGACCACGCTCGCCGCCCGCAACTATCTGACGCCGGTCCCGCAGCAGCCGGGCCGCTACCGGCTCGGGGTGCGTACCTACCAGCTCGGCAGCCGCTACGCCGAACAGCTCGACCTCGCCGCCGAAGGGCAGACCGTCGCCCGCGAGATCGCCGAGACCTGCGACGAGACCGTCCATGTCGCCCTCCTCGAGGACCTGGACGTCATCTACATCGCGAAGGTCGACTCCACGCACGCCGTCCGCATGGTCTCCGCGGCGGGCCGCCGGCTTCCGGCCCACTGCACGGCCGTCGGCAAGCTGCTGCTGGCGTTCCTCCCCGAGGAGGAGTTCGGCGCCCGGGTCGAGGGCCGCGAACTGGCCCGTATGACACCCCACAGCATCACCGACCCGGACGCCCTGCGGACCGCGCTCGCCGGGATCCGCTCCCGGGGCACCGCCACCGAGCACCGCGAGTCCAACCCCGATGTCAGCTGCGTCGCCGCACCCGTACGGGACGGCTCCGGCCGGGTCGTCGCCGCGCTGTCCATCTCCGTGCCCGTGATCCGCTGGAGCGAGGAGCGGGAGAGCGAACTGGCCGCGCTCGCCGCCAAGGGCGCCGGAGACCTGTCGCTCCGGCTCGGCCACCGGACCGCCCGATGACGCCGGACACAGCCGTGCGGGAGTACGCGGAGCTCGGCGAAGGACCCACCTGGGACCCGGCCGGAGCCCGGCTGATCTGGGTCGACATCCTCGGCCGCCGCATCCACACCTACGAGCCGGACAGCGGCCGTCGCTCCGTCCTCGCCGTCGACCAGCACATCGGTGCGGCCAAGCCCCGGACCGGCGGCGGACTCGTGGCCAACCTCAGGGACGGCATCGGACTGTACGAACCCGACGGCACGTTCTCGTGGCTGCGCCACGACCCCGTGCCGGGCCGGCGCGGCAACGACGCGGCCGTCGCCCCCGACGGGAGCCTGTGGGCGGGCACCATGCGCTACGACGAGGGACCCGGTGGCGGGAACCTCGTCCGGATCGCCCCCGACGGCACCGCCACCACGCTCCTCGACTCCGTCACGATCAGCAACGGCACCGGATGGAGCCCGGACGCCGCCCTCACCTACTACGTCGACACCCCCACCCGCCGGGTCGACACCTTCCGCGTCGAGGACGGACACGTCGTCGAGCGCCGGGAGTTCGTCACCGTCGAGCCGGGCGCCGGCTTCCCCGACGGGCTCGCCGTCGACGCCGAGGGCTGCGTCTGGGTCGCCCTCTGGGACGGCGGACAGCTCCGCCGCTACACCCCGCGCGGCGCCCTCGACCGTACCATCCAGCTGCCCGTGCGGAGGCCGACCGCCTGCGCTTTCGGCGGCCCGGGGCTGCGCGACCTGTACGTCACGACGGCCCGGACCGGCTTGGCGGACCCGCACCCGCTCTCCGGTTCGCTCCTCGTGCTGCCGGGCGTCGGCGAGGGGCTCCCCGGCACCCCGTTCGCCGGCTGACGCCTGGACAGTGCCCTAAGCCTCCGCTTAGGCTCGGCGGTCCGAAGCATCGGGCAGCCGCCCGGGACACCGCCCGGGAAGCCGGGAACAGCCGCGGAGAACTGAAGTGGTCACCCTCGCCGATGTAGCCCGTCACGCCGGAGTGTCGGCCAGCACGGTCAGCTATGTCCTGAGCGGCAAACGGCCCATCTCCGACTCCACCCGCCGGCGGATCCAGCGCAGCATCGACGAACTCGGCTACCGCCCGCACGCAGGCGCCCGCGCCCTCGCGAGCAGCCGGACCGGCATCCTCGCCCTGATGATGCCGTTGCGGACCGACCTGTACGTGCCGGTGATGCTGGAGATCGCCATGGCCGTCACCACCACGGCCCGCACCCACGGCTACGACGTCCTGCTGCTCACCGGGGAGGAGGGCCCGGAAGCCGTGCTCCGCGTCGAGGGGAGCGCCATCGCCGACGCGATGATCGTGATGGACGTCGGACTCGACGACCCGAGGCTCCCGCATCTCCGGCAGGCCGCACGGCCCGCCGTCCTCATCGGCCTGCCGGCCGACACCGGCGGACTCGACTGCGTCGACCTCGACTTCGAGGCGGCGGGGGCCCGCTGCGTCGGCCACCTCGCCGACCTCGGCCACACACAGATCGCCGTCCTCGGCGAACCCCCGGCCGTCTACGCCCGCGGCACCGGCTTCGCCGAACGCACCGTCACCGGACTGCGCGCGGCCGCCCTCGCCCGGGGCGTGGGCCTGTTGCACCGTCCCGTCGAGGGCACGTACGCCGCCGTCGCCGCGACCGTGGGCCGGATCTTCGAGGAACGCCCGGGCACGACCGCCCTCGTGGTCCAGAACGAGGCCGCCGTCGAACCGCTCCTCGCCGTGCTGCGCCAGCAGGGGCGCGCGGTGCCCGAGGACGTCTCCGTGGTGGCCGTCTGTCCCGACCAGGTGGCCGCGCAGGCGTCGGTCCCGCTCACCTCCGTCGCCGTCCCCGCCCAGGAGATGGGCCGGCTCGCGGTCGAACGGATCGTCCGGCGCCTCGACGGGAAGGGCCCGTCCGGCGTGACGCTGATCGCCCCCGAACTGACCGTGCGCGCGGCCTCGGGACCGGTCGCGGCGCAGGCGGGCGACATACCGCGCCGGAGTGGGACGGGGAGCCCTCGTGGCCGCGGCGACCGATGACGCCGCGACGGAGTTCCACGAGTTCTTCGAGCGCCATTACGCCGAACTGGCCCGGCTCGCCCATCTGCTGACCGGCGAGACCGACGCCGCCGACGACCTCGCGGCGGACGCCATGGTCGCCCTGTGGCACCGCTGGGACCGGGTCCGTGGAGCGGACCACCCGGTCGCGTACGCCCGCGGCGTCGTCGCCAACCTCGTCCGCAGCCGGATCAGGGGCACCGTGCGGGAGCGCCGTCGCGTCGCCCTGTTCTGGGACCGCCGCTCCGACCGGATCGAGGACCCGGACGTCACCGTCGTGGTCGACGTCCAGACAGCGCTGCGCACGCTGCCGTTCCGCAAACGGGCCTGTGTGGTGCTGCGCCACGCCTTCGACCTCTCCGAGCGCGACACCGCACTGGCGCTGGGGATCTCGGTCGGCACCGTCAAGAGCCAGACCTCGAAGGGCATGGCGGAACTCCAGCTGCTGCTCGGCACCCGGGCAGTCACCGAACTGGCCGCGGGAAGGCGCTGATGGACGACACGCAGCTGCGACGGCGACTGAGGGAAGCGGCCGACTCCCACCAGCCCGACCGCGCCCGCATCCTGGCCCGGGTGGAGCGCGGGCTTGCCGAGCCCCCGCGCGCCGACGCCCTGCCGCCGCGCCCGCCGAGGCCCCGCTGGGTCACAGCCACCGCCGTGGCGGTCTCCGTCGCCGGCATCCTCGCCCTCGGGGGCCTCGCCGCGACCACCCTGCACCGGCCCGCCGAACCTGCCGCCACGACGCCCGCGACCCACCCGCCGGCGCGGGCGGTCGGCACCGTCGACCCCGGCAGCAACAGCTGGTGGGCGCAGAGCAACGTCACCCTGACCGCGCCCAGGTCCCTGACCGCGCTCACCGTCGAGCTGCGGATCGCCGCCACCGGCGGCGTCGCGAGCACCGGGCACTGGCGCACGCTGCCCGCCCAGGACTTCACGGTCTCGGTACGCGACGAGCCCGCGGCCCTCGTCTACACCTGGACCCTCAAGCCGGGCCGCACTGTGCCTGCCGGCAACCACGTCTTCGCCGGCCAGTTCAACCACGCCGAGGGAGCGCGGGACAGTGCGGCCGACTCGTACACGATCACGTTGACGGACGATGTCCGCCAACACACCACCGTGCGCGGCGACTTCACGAAACCGGTCGCCGGATAGCCGGCACGGGACGGCAACTTCGGGCCGGTCGGCGGCGACCAGGGGAAGCGGGGGTCCCACCCCGCGCCCCCACCGGAGGAGTTGGGCATCGGATGAGCCGTCACGGCACGTCAAGGAATCGGAATTCGGGCACTCCCGTCAGCCGCCGGGGAGTACTGGGAGCGGCCACCGCCGGCGCCGCCGCCCTGCTCACCGCGGGCGGCCTGATGTCCGAGGCGGCAGCCGCCGGCTTCGGGTGGAGCGACGACGGCACCCAGTACGTCATCGGCACCGGCGCGAACCTCGTCTTCAAGGTGTCCAAGTCGACCGGCGACCTCACGTCGCTCGTCTACCGGGGCAAGGAGTACGAGGGCTACGGCGGCAAGCACTCGCATGTCGAGTCGGGCCTCGGGGCCTCGACGGTCACCCTCACGCAGACCGGCGCGGTCATCCTCGTCACCGTCGTGCACGGCACCCTGAGGCACTACCTCGCGGCGCGCAGCGGCAAGAGCAACGTCTATCTGTGGACCGACAAGGCCGACGCCTCCTTCACCGCCACCCGCTTCATCGCCCGGCTCAAGCCCGGCATCTTCCCCAACGAAGGGAACGACTCCTGGGTCGAGGCGGCCGACACCGTCATCGAGGCGGGCGACGTGTGGAAGAGGTCCGACGGCCGGACCCGCTCCAAGCACTACTCCGGGGCCCGGGTCATGGACTACGACCACGTCGGCTACACGAACGGTACGGCCGCCCTCTGGATGGTCCGCTCCAACCACGAGAAGGCCTCGGGCGGCCCGTTCTACCGCTCCCTCCTGCGTCACTCCAACGAGGGCGGCGTCGGGCTCTACGAGATCCTCCACTACAACCAGTCGCAGACCGAGGACATGCGTTTCGGCCTCCAGGGGCCGTACGTGCTGGCCTTCACCGACGGCGGCGCACCCGACCCGGCCCTCTTTCCGGCCGCCCACGACACCTCCTGGGTGGACGGTCTCGGCATCCGCGGCTGGGTCGGGCCCGCGGGGCGCGGCAGGGTGGCGGGCGTCGGGCTCAAGGGCATGGACGCGAGCCGCCCGTACACGGTGGGCTTCGCCAACGCCGACGCGCAGTACTGGACGGCGGCGACGGCCGGAACGGGGGCGTTCTCCTGCCGCGGGATGCTCCCGGGGACGTACACGTTGACCGTCTACAAGGGCGAACTGGCCGTCCACACCGGCTCGGTGACCGTGACCGCGGGTGGCACGACGGCGCTCAACACCCTGACCCTGACGGGTGATCCGAGCGGCGCGCCGGCGATCTGGCGGATCGGGGAGTGGGACGGCACCCCGGGAGGGTTCAAGAACGCCGCACTGATGACCGTCGCCCATCCCTCGGACGTCAGGGCGGCCGCCTGGACGGGCAATGTCGTCATCGACGGCGGCGACGTGGCCGGCTCCTTCCCCTGCTACATGTGGTCGGGCGTCAACGACGGCGTGCTGGTGTACTTCAGGCTGACGGCCGGCCAGGCGGCCGTCGCGCACACCCTGCGGATCGGCGTGACCACCGCGTACATCAACGGCCGTCCCCGGGTGACCGTCAACGACTGGGTCTCGGCGATCCCCTCGCCGCCGGAGCAGCCGACCACGCGCTCGCTCACCACGGGGTCCTACCGGGGCAACAACCACACCTTCACGTACAGCGTTCCCGCCTCGGCCTGGAAGACGGACCCGACGCAGTACAACGTGCTGAAGCTGAACATCGTCAGCGGCTCGGCCGGTACCGGGTTCCTGAGCCCGGGCAACGCCTTCGACTGCATCGACCTGCTGCCCTGACGGCCGCCCGCCCGAGGCGGGCGGCACGCCTACCGGCTGAGCCAGCCGCGCAGCAGCCGGCTCACGGCCGGCATCGCCAGGTACGTCATCAGGACGTTGAACACGCACGCCATGACCGCGCTGCTGAGGACGAGGGGCAGCGCGGTCAGGTGGGGCAGCAGGAAGTAGCTGCCGAGGAGGGAGATCGGATAGATCGCCAGGGTCGCGCTGATCGCCATCTTCCACCGCGGTGGCGCCGGCCTTGTCGAGCCGGGCTTGGCGAACCAGGTCTCCATGCCGGTGAGTCGGCGCCGGGCGATCTCCGTGTGGTGGTGCCCCTCGCAGTCGTCGAACCAGGCCGCCCGTTCCGGAGACTCCTGCCAGGCCCGACAGGCCGCCGCGTCGCGGAACCGGTGAACGAGGAACCAGGGCGCGTCGCCGCCGGAGGAGCGGAAGAGCCCGTATCCGAGATGGCCGGGAAATCTGGCCGCGCTGTCGAGAATCCCCTGAGCCCATCGCTCGAAGGCGCCTTCGTATCCGGGCTCCACCCGGCGGGCTATCAACAGGGTCACCTCGCCGGTGTCGGCGGGGACGGTGGCGTGCTCGAGGCTCACCGCAGTCACTCGTACTCCTCATGATCACGCCGCGCCGACACCCACTCTACGCCGCCCGCCCACGCCGAGCCGACGCCCTTGCCCCGGTCAGCGGCGGGACTTGTGCGCTGTCTGCAAGGCAGCCCATTCGGTGGTGGGAAAGTCGTGGGCCCACCGCTTCCGGTACCCCTCCGTGCCGTGCTCCGCGAGGAGTTCCTCCACCATGACCACGAAAGCGCCGATGAACTCCTCCACCGGTACCCGGCCGTTCCAGACCGGCTTCGCGTCCGACCACCAGGACGCCGGCTCGCTCAGGTCGGCGAAGCCCACGACCTGGACGAACGCCTTGTCCTCGATTCGGTTGAAGAAGACTCTCGTTCCGCCAGGCTCATCGAGAAACGTCACGAAGGTCGCATGGCAACCCAGCAGCAGGTCCCGAACGCTGTTCATGAAGCCGGCCAGCACCTTGGGACCCACATAGGAGGCCTGTACTTCGACCTTCACGTCCCCCACCGACCACAACCAGCTCGCCCACCCCGACCCGCCGAGTCTCCACCGCATGCTCTGACCATGCGACGAAGACTCATCAATCGGACTCTGCACGTCCACCCCTCCCTCCTGTGCGGCTGCACGCACCGCGCACCAAGCCTTGAACCGCCAAGAACCGTATCCCGGCCGCACGCCTTCGACGGCGGCGCATCCTTCAAGCCCGGGGTCGGCCCGAACTGTCGACCTGTCAGGCCGCCACGGAATCGGGGTTGTAGTTCGTGCCACGAACTTATATTGTTCGTGTCACGAACTCTTACTCATTCCTGGTCTGGAGCGTGAACCATGAGTCGTACGGTCGCAGTCATCGGCGGGGGCTACGGAGGCGCAGCCGTCGCCAAGGCGCTGGAGGGCGAGGCGGATGTCGTCCTCATCGATCCCCGGGACGCGTTCGTCAACGCCGCCGGGTCGCTTCGGGCGCTGACCCGGCCCGACTGGGCGGGCAACATGTTCTTCCCCTTCGACACGCTGCTCCCGCACGGCGAGGTCGTCCGCGACCGTGCGGTCTCCGTGGATCCCGGAGGTGTCACGCTCGCCTCCGGCCGGCGCGTGGACGCCGACTACCTGGTCCTGGCCACCGGCTCCAGCTACACCTACCCGGCCAAGCCCAAGTCCGACTCCACCCTCGACGCGCTGGAAGACCTCCGCCGGAGTCACATGGAGGTGGCCGACGCCGACACGGTGCTCATCCTCGGCGCGGGGCCGGTCGGCCTGGAACTGGCCGGTGAGATCAAGGAGGTCTGGCCGCACAAGCACGTGACCCTCGTCGACCCGGCGGGGGAGCTGCTGCCCGGGTTCGAGCCGGAGGTGGTCCGGGAGCTGCGGGGTCAGCTCGACGCGCTCGGCGTCGACTTGCGGCTGGGCACGAGCCTGGCGACCATGCCGACGACGGAGCCCGGCCGGACCGGCGCCTTCACCGTCACCTCCACCGCCGGTGACGAGATCACCGCCGACATCTGGTTCCGCGCCTACGGCGTGCACGTCAACAGCGACTACCTCGCCGACGGTCGGCTCACCACCCGCACCGCCGAGGGTCGGGTCCCCGTGACCGACACCCTCCACGTCCACGGGCACGAGCACGTCTACGCGGTCGGTGACATCACCGACGTCGACGAGGCCAAGATGGCCGGATACGCGATGCAGCACGCCGAGGTGGTCGCCAAGAACATCGCCTCCCAGCTGCGCGGCGAGGCGCCCACGGCCACCTACCGACCGCTGCCCCACCCCATGATCCTGCTCCCGCTCGGCCCGCGCGGCGGTGTCGGACAATTGCCCTCTCCCGACGGGCCGTTCGTCGCTCCGACCGCCATGGTCTCCGAGTACAAGGGTGCCGATCTCTTCACCGGACGCTTCGTCGGCCAGTTCGGCCCCACCGCCGCCACTGCCACGACACCCACCAACTGAACGGAAAGGCAAGGCACGTCGATGTCACGTGATCACGTCGTCTTCGGCTTCGGTGCGCACAGCACCGTCGATGACGGGCCGGAGCTCCTGCGCATGGTCGAACTGGCCGATCGCGAAGGGCTCGACCTGTTCTCACTGTCCGACCACCCCTACATCGGGGCGCGGTTGGACGCGTACGCCACCCTCGGATTCGTGCTCGGACGCACACGCCGGCTCGCCGGCTTCGCCAACGTCACCAACCTGCCGACACGACCGCCCGCCATGCTGGCGCGCACGGTGACCTCGTTGTCGGCGCTGTCCGGCGGGCGGGTCGTGCTCGGCATGGGCGCCGGCGGGCTGTGGGACCGGATCGCGGACATGGGTGTGGCGCCGCTGTCGGCGGGCGAGGCGGTGGAGGCCTTCGAGGAGGCGATCGTCCTGGTGAAGAAGTTGTCGGGCGGTGGTCCGCCGGTCACCTTTGAGGGGCGTCACTACCAGGTGAAGGAGATCGAGCCGTCCGCGGCGGCGGCGCCACCGGTGTGGACCGGCTCGGTGGGCCGCAAGTCCCTGGCCGCGACCGGCCGGGTGGCCGACGGCTGGATCCCCGGTCACGCGGCGGACTGGCAGAGCGAGCGCTTTCGGAGCTCCCGCCCGGTGATCGACGAGGCGGCGGCGGCCGTGGGCCGTGAACCGGGCGCGATCCGCACGGTCTTCAACCTCCCCGGCCGGATCACCGACCGCCCCGCGGCCGCCACGCGGGACGGCGACGGCCGTTGGATCGGCGGCTCGTCGGACCAGTGGATCGAGGAGCTGACCGGGGCCGTCCTGGAGCACGGCGCCTCGGGCTTCACACTCTTCTCGCCGCACGGCGGCACCCCGGACCTGGCCTCGCTGGGTCGCTGGGCCGGAGAGATCGTTCCGGCCGTCCGCGAAGCGATCGCGAAGGAGGCCGGGTAGGCCGCCGTCCGTCCGCGGGACGGGGACGCGTTCCCAGGTCGAGGACGCGTTCCAAGGTCGGGGACACGTTCCCAGGTCGGGGAGTTGTCTAGGCCGCGGATGCGTCCCTGAGCCGGTCGCGCTGGATGCGGTGGGCCAGGGTGCGGCGTACCGAGGGCGACGCGGTCGGGGTGACGGCCTGGGTGACCTTCGAGGGGAGGTCGAGGTCCCGGCTGATGCTGTCGTACGTGGCCCGGAAGGCGGCGGGCAGCTGCTCCCGGTGCCGTATCAGATCCTCCTCGACGAGACGCCGCAGCTCGTCGACGTTCTGGGGCGTGAAGCGCTTGCGCCCCCGGGTGAGCGCGTCGACGTACCGCGTGCAGCGCGCGGTTCCGTCGCAGGTCTCGGAGATCTCCTCGGCGAGACCCCACAGGCGTCCTTCGAGCCACGGGACGTCGTGCTGGTCGAGCGAGAGCTCCATCGGCGGTGCCGTCCCGCCCGACTTGACCTTCGCGACCTGCTTGGACACCGCGGGCTGGCTCATGTCGGCGAGCCGGGCGATGCGGTCCTGCGTCCAGCCGAGGCCGGCGAACAGCTGGATCATCTCGGAGCGCAGCTGCCGCATCTCCTCGCCCGCACGGATGATCTCGTTCATGGCGGCGAGCATCCGCTCCGCCTGCTCCTCGGTCAGCGATTCGGTCGGCCGCTGGGGTGGCTGGTGGTTCCGGTACGTGTTCTCTGCGCCTGCCATGACTCGGTTATACACCGCCTACGGCGGCCTTCATAACTGAGTTGTACAACCTGGTTATGAGTGGCAGGATCCCCGTCATGCCCACCTTCCTCGCGACCGACGGAACCCGCCTCGCCTACCGCACGGAGGGCACCGGCGACCCCCTCGTCTGCCTCCCCGGAGGCCCCACGGACGCCCGCTACCTCGGCAACCTCGGCGGGCTGTCCGCCCACCGCCGCCTGATCCTCCCGGACCCGCGCGGGACCGGCCGGTCCGCGATCCCCGCGGACGCCTCCACCTACCGCTGCGACCGCCTCGTCGACGACGTCGAGGCGCTGCGCGAGCACCTCGGACTGCCGCGCATGGACCTGCTCGGCCACTCCGGCAGCGCGAACCTCGCCGTGCGGTACGTGGCCCGGTACCCGGAGCGCGTCGACAGACTCGCCCTGATCACCCCCGGAACCGCGGCCGTCGGCATCACGGTCACCGCGGAGATGCGGCGCGAGGCAGCGCGGAGGCGCGGCGACGAACCGTGGTTCCCCGCGGCGTTCGCCGCCCTGGAAGCGATCACCGAGGGCACGGGCAGCGACTGGGACGCCATCGCCCCCTTTTTCTGGGGCCGTTGGGACGACGCGGCGCGGCAGCACCACACGGCGGGTCGGCCGGACAACGCGGAGGCCGTCGCCGGCTTCGGCGCCGACGGCGCCTTCGACCCGCCGGCCACCCGTGCGGCGCTCGCCGCGTTCCGCGCCCCCGTCCTGCTGCTCGCGGGGGAGTTCGACGTCAACAGTCCGCCCGCGTCGACGGCCGAGTTCGCCGGACTGTTCCCCGACGCCTCACTCGTCGTGCAGTCCGGGGCCGGCCACTACCCGTGGGTCGACGACCCCGGACGATTCGTCGCGACCGCTTCGGCCTTCCTGCGGTGACGGTGCGCGCCCGGCGTGTACCCGAAGGCGCGGCGGAACACCTCGATGAACGCGCTGGTGGACGACCAGCCGCAGCGGTGCGCGACCGTGGTGACCGGCACGTCGTCGGCCAGCATGCGCAGCGCGTGGTACAGGCGCGCCTGGGTGCGCCACTGAGGGAACGTCATGCCGAGTTCGGAGCGGAAGAGCCTGCTGAGGGTGCGTTCGCCGGCTCCGGTCGCGGCGCCGAGCTCGGCCAGGGTCCGGGAGTCGGCCGGGTCGTCGCGCAGGATCGCGCACACGGCCGCGAGCCGGGGATCGGAGGGTGTGGGCAACCGCAGCGGCTGCTGGGGCGAGGCCCGCAACTGGTCCCGTAGGGCAGCCAGCAGCCGGCGGCGTTCGGGGCTGCTGTCGTCGGGGGCGCGCGTGTAGGCGAGGATCAGCTCGCGCAGGAGCGGGCTGACGGCGAGGACGGTGGGGGCGTCCAGGCCGAGCGGGTTGTCGTCGGCGGGCAGGCCGATCAGGTGCAGGTCCAGATGGCCGTGGGCGCGGTGCGCGTGAACGGTCCCCGCCGGGACCCAGATCGCGCGTGTCCCGGGGGCGAACCAGGTGCCGGCGTCGGTGGTGACGGCCAGGACGCCCGAGCCCGCGTAGACGATCTGGTGGTCGTCGTGGCGGTGGGCGTCGATGCGATCCCCGGCGGCCAGGACCTGGGTGCGGGTCGGGGCCTGCGGGGTATGGCGGACGGGCTCCCGGCTGCCGCGCTGGACGGGCTCCCTGCTGTCGCCGCGGAGTGACTGGCGGATGTTCGACACAAGTCGGCAGATTATCGAAAGCGCGACACGTTGGCGCATTGCCACGATCGAACGGTGTCGACGAATCGGACCACCCCGCGCCACAGCACTCGACCCCTCACGCTGATGTCCCTGGGACACGCCTGCGTGGACGTCTACCAGGGAGCGGTCGCCGCCCTGGTGCCGTTCTTCGTCTCCGAGCGGGCGTACACCTACGCCGCCGCTTCCGGTCTCGTCCTGGCCGCCTCGCTGCTGTCGTCGGTCGTGCAGCCGCTGTTCGGGGCGCTCACCGACAAGTGGCCCATGCCGTGGCTGCTGCCCGCGAGCGCGCTGCTGGGCGGCGTCGGTGTCGCCCTGAGCGGTGTCGGCGGCTCGTACGCGCTCACCCTGGCCGTCGTCGCCGTGTCCGGGATCGGCGTCGCCGCGTACCACCCCGAGGCGGCCCGCGTGGCGCGCCTGGCGAGCCGCGGCAGTCACACGGCCATGGGCTGGTTCTCCCTCGGCGGCAACCTCGGTTTCGCCACCGCCCCGTTGCTGGTCGCCGCCGTGATCGCCACCGGCGGCCTGGGCGCCACGCCGCTGCTGGTCGTCCCCGCCCTCGCGGGCGCGGCCCTGTGCGCCGCCGCGCTACGGGCTCTCAGGGCGCCGAGCGAGCGCACGGCGTCGGGAGTCCGCGAGGCCGCCGACGTGACCGAGACGGCGAGCAGGACCGAGACCGCGAGCAGCGACGACTGGGCGTCCTTCGCTCGGCTTTCGGGCGCCGTCGTGTGCCGCTCGATCGTCTTCGTCGGCCTGAGCACGTTCCTCTCGCTGTACGCGCCCCAGCGCGCGGGCGGAGGCGAAGTCTCCGGCACGGCGGCCCTGTTCGTGCTCTACCTGGGCGGCGCGGTCGGCACGGTCGTCGGCGGCAAGCTGGCCACTCGCCACCAGCGCGTCACGGTCGTGCGGTGGTCCTACGCGCTGACCGTCCTTGCCGTGGCCGGCGTCGTCCTGGTCCCGGGCCCGCTCCTCTTCCTGTTCGTCGCGCTCACCTCGGCCGGCCTGTACGTACCCTTCTCGCTGCACGTGACGCTCGGTCAGGACTACCTGCCCCGGCGCGTCGGCACCGCCGGGGGCGTCACGCTGGGCCTGACCGTCAGCATCGGCGGCCTTGCGAGCCCGGTCGTCGGAGCCGTCGCCGACGCCACGTCCCTGCAGACCGCCCTCGCGCCGCTGATCGCCCTGCCCGCCCTCGGCTGGCTGCTCCTGCGCACCCTTCGCGAGCCCGAGGTACCCACCCTGTCCGCCCCACCCGCGACCAACCCCGGAGGTCGTCGACCGGCGCGTCGAACCGCGTGAGTTCGTACCGGTCCGGCCCGGCTGAGCGGTTGCGCACGAGGCGGTCCGCGCGGGCGGGGGAGAGGGCGACCCGCCCGCGCGGGCACAAGGGAAGATCTTCGGCCCCTCGGGCGCTTACCTTTACAGCGATCGCACGCGACGGAAGGAACGGGCGCCCGGCATGAAGATCGATCTCACGGACACCACATCCAGCAAGATCAACAAGGCGATCGTCGAGGGCCGCCGGGCCGTCGGCACACCCGCCGTCGGCATGGTGCTCACGCTCGTGATCGTCACGGACGAGGAGAACGCCTACGACGCGCTGAAGGCCGCCGGCGACGCCTCCCGCGAACACCCCTCCCGCACGCTCGTCGTCATCAAGCGCCACGCCCGCTCGCCCCGGGGACGTCACGAGGCGCGCCTGGACGCGGAGGTCCGCGTCGGCAGCGACGCGGGTTCGGGCGAGACCGTTCTGCTGCGGCTGCACGGTGAACTCGGCGCCCGTGCCGACTCCGTGGTCCTGCCGCTGCTGCTCCCGGACGCGCCCGTCGTCGTCTGGTGGCCGGCCGAGGCCCCCGCTGTGCCGTCCACGGACCCGCTCGGCTCGCTCGCCCAGCGCCGGATCACCGACGCGTACGCCGTCGAGGACCCCCTCGCCGCGCTCGAGGTACGCGCGGCCTCGTACGCCCCCGGCGACACGGACCTCGCCTGGACCCGCCTCACCCCCTGGCGCTCGATGCTGGCAGCCGCGCTGGACCAGGCGAAGGCGACCGTCGTCTCGGCCGCGGTGGAGAGCGAGCCCGACAACCCGAGCGCCGAACTGCTGGCCCGCTGGTTCGAGGACCGGCTGCGGGTCCCGGTCGAACGGGTCGTCAGCGAGGGCCCGGTCGTCACCGCCGTCCGCCTCGGCACCCCCGACGGCGAGATCCGCATCGACCGCCCGGAGGGCCCGGTCGCCCGCCTGTCGATTCCCGGCCAGCCCAGCCGCGTCCTCGCCCTGAAGGTCCGCACGACCGCCGAGCTGATCGCGGAGGAGCTGCGCCGCCTCGACCCCGACGAGATCTACGCCTCTGCCCTGCGCACCCAGGCACCTCAGGCCCCCGCGCAGCCGTAGGGCCTGTCTGGCACATGATTTTGGGCGGGTTCGCGGAGCCGGAGGATGAGTGAGGCGAGGTGGACTCCGGCCTTGAGCTCCCCGACTCCCCGATGGGCGCCGGCGCGGGACTGGGATCAGGCGTGGGCCCGGAGTCCTGGCCCGGCCTTGGGACTGGTACAGCCGCTGGCGCTGAGAATGATCACGGCTGCCTAGCACGGTGATCGTTCCCGGGCTGGGATTCGATGAAAGATCGTCGATCAAGGCCGGCAGGGCCAGGCTCTGGTGTGGTGCCGCAGGCGGATCGCCGGGCCGCGGCGGCCTATGGTCGCCCACCCCACCCCATGGGATCATTTTGTCCTAGAGGCTACCCGAAGGGGGCGTAATGTCTCGCATCGAAGAAAGCATCGACATCTCCCGTCGCCCCGACGAAGTCTTCACATACATGACGGACCCGAAGCACATCGCGGAGTGGGAGGAGAGCGCCGCAGCGGTACGCACCCTGAGTGAAGGGCCGCTCGGCGTCGGCTCTCGCTTCCAGGTGCAGCGGCGGATCGGGCGCCTGGAGGTCCCCATGACCATGGAGGTCACGGAGTTCGACCCGCCGCGCAGCTGGCACTTCCACGGCGTCGACGGCCCGGTCCGCAGTGACCTCCAGGGCACGATCGAGCCGCTCGACGACGGCGAGCGGTCCCGGCTGACGTTGTCCCTCGACCTCGAGCCGCACGGCATCGGCAAGGTCCTCGTCCCGCTCGTCGTCAAGCCACTTGTCCGCAAGGAGATTCCGCGGGACGAGGCGCACGTCAAGGAACTGCTTGAGGCGGGCGCGCCCTAGGGCCTGTCTGACAAACGATCTTGGGTGGGTTCGCGGAGCCGGAGGATCAGTGAGGCAAGGTGGACACCGGCCTTGTAGCGGGTGGCGAGTCTGTCGAAGCGGGTGGCGATCGCGCGGAACTGCTTAAGACGGTTGAAGCAGCGCTCGACCACGTTGCGGGCCTTGTAGAGCTCGCGGTCGAAGGCCGGCGGCCTGCCGCCGGTCTGTCCGCGCTGCACACGGTTGGCTTTCTGGTCGGCCCGTTCCGGGATGACCGCCCGGATGCCCCTGCGCCGCAGGGACTGGCGGATCGCGCGTGGGGGGCAGGCCACGGCCGTCGCAGGCGAGATGGACTTTGGTGGTCAGCCCGCCGCGAGACCGGCCGAGCGCCTGGCCGGCCGTCGCACGGGGCGGAACTTCCAGTTCGTCCCCCGTCGCCGCCCCTTTTTGCGGGCGCCGGCGGCGTGCTGGTGGGGTCGGCTGATCGTGGAGTCGACCGACGCCGTCCGTAGATCGTGATCTCCGGCGGGGCGGCTGTTCGAGCCGGGAACGTCACCGCCGGAACCGCGTGAACTTGTACGTGCCGACGTCGCCAACCGGAGCCCGCTACGCGGCGAACCGCCGTACGTAGCGCTTCTGCCAGGGGGTCTCGACCGCGCGCGGGTGGTACCCCCGGCGGACGAACTCCACCGCTCCGTCGGCCGGGACGCCGTCGAGGACGGCGAGGCAGGCCAAGGCCGTACCCGTCCGGCCGATGCCACCCCCGCACGCGATCTCGACGCGCTCTGACCGCGCCCGCGACCAGGCCTCGGCGAGGACGTCCCGGGCCTCCGCGGGGTCGGTCGGCAGGCGGAAGTCCGGCCAGCGCAGCCAGCGCGACTCCCAGGAGACCGCCGGCGGGCGCTTGCCGAGCAGATGGACCGCGAAGTCGGGCGCCGGTCCCGGCGGCAAGGGGTGCCGGAGCCCGCGCCCCCGCACCGCGCGCCCGGAGGGCAGACTCAGCACACCGGCGTAGGTCGGCTTCCACAACTCGCTCACGTGTTCACCGTAACGCGCCGCTCGACCCGGCGGCCCGAACTCATTGACACTCTGCTCTTCTCCGTGGGCTCCGGCCTCTGCGCGCTCGCCGGGGACATCACGCTCTTCGGCACCGGCCGCTTGACTGGCAGACCACGCCGAACGAGCGAGGGCCGGTCCGCCGGAATCTTCCCCAGCGAGCCGGCCCTCGCGGCCGCGTCTCGCGTCTCAGAGCGGCAACCCGGCGTAGTTCTGCGCCAGTTCGGCCGCGGCATGAGGCGAGGTCGCGATCCGTTCGAGTTGGGAGAGCTGGAGCCGGGTGTCGAAGGACGACTGCCCGGGATCGGTGTGCAGCGTCGTCGTCATGAAGTACGAGAAGTGCTCGGCGCGCCACACCCGGCGCAGGCAGGTGTCGGAGTACGCGTCGATCAGCTCCGTGGAGCCCGTGGCGTACCGATGGGCGAGCGCACGCGCCAGGACGATCACGTCGGCGGCGGCGAGGTTGAGCCCCTTCGCGCCGGTCGGCGGGACGATGTGGGCCGCGTCGCCGGCGAGCAGCAGCCGACCGTACCGCATCGGCTCCGTCACCGAACTGCGCATCGGCAGCACCGACTTCTGTATGACCGGGCCGCGCTCGAGCCGCCAGCCGGGCTCCGCGGCGACCGCGAACCGGGCGTCCAGCTCGTCCCAGATCCGCTGGTCGGACCAGTCCGTCGGGTCGGTGCCGTTCGGCACCTGGAGGTAGAGCCGGCTCACGGCGGGCGAGCGCATGCTGGCGAGGGCGAAGCCGCGCTCGGAGTGGGCGTAGATCAACTCGTCGTACACGGGCGGGGCTTCGGCGAGGATGCCGAGCCAGGAGTACGGATACGTCCGCTCGTACGTCGTGCGCTCCGCCTCCGGGACCGCCGTGCGCGCGACCCCGTGGAAGCCGTCGCAGCCGATGACGTAGTCGCAGGTCAGGGTCTGCTCGCGGCCCTTGTGGGTGTAGCGGATCGACGGACGGTCCGTGTCGACGCCCTCCACCGCCCGCACCTCGGCGCCGAACAGCAGAGGCCCGCCGTCGGCCAGTCGAAGGGCGATCAGGTCCTTCACGACCTCGGTCTGCGCGTAGACCCAGACCCGGCGGCCGTCGGTGAGCGAGGGGAAGTCGACCCGGTGGGCGCGCCCCTCGAAGCGCAGCTCGATGCCGTCGTGGGCCAGGCCCTCGGCGTCCAGTCGCGACCCGGCCCCGGCGGCGCGCAGGGCGTCGACGGTGGCCTGTTCGAGGATTCCGGCGCGCTGGCGCTGCTCGACATACGCGCGGTCGCGGGATTCCAGGACCACGCAGTCGACACCGGCGTTGTGCAGCAGACGGGCGAGCAGCAGCCCGGAGGGGCCGCCGCCGATGATCCCGACGGTGGTGTGCATGAGCTCTCCGTGTTCGTATAGTGAAATAAACTTCACTCTAGAATGGGCTGAGTCTGCGCCCGCGGCGTTCGGCTGTCAACGCCCCTGCGTGGACATACCGGGCCCCCTCCGTCGTCATTCACTACGGTGTCCCCAAGATCCGTCAGGGAGAGCCCATGCCACCGACCGAAACCGCCGAGGCGCCGGACGCACCGGACGCATCGGACGCGCCGCGCGAGCGGGGCGTGCCGCAGGAAGCCGTCGCCCCGCTGATGCGCGGCCTGGCCGTGCTGCGCCGGCTCACCGACGCCGACGGGGCGCTCAGCCTCAGCGAGCTGGAGCGCACCACCGGTCTGGCCCGCTCCACCGTGGACCGGGTGACCGGCACGCTCGCGCGCATGGGATACGTACGCCTCGACGGCCGTGACGTCTTCCTCGCCCCCCACCTGATGGAACTCGGCAACGCCTATCTGGCCGCCCTCGGGCTGCCCGGCCTCCTCGGCCCCCGCGCCGACGCGCTCGCCGACGAGCTCGACGAGTCGGTCTCCCTCGCGGTCGCCGACGGCGACGGCATCCGCTTCGTCCATCAGGCCACCCGACGGCGCGCCATGTCCCTCAGCTTCCGCATCGGCGACCTGCTGCCCGCCGAACGTACCGCCCCGGGGGTGCTGTTCGCCGCGGACTGGACGGGGACGGAGTGGGAGCGCTGGCGCGCCCGTCGGGCCGCGGACCCCCGGAGCGCCGGCTTCCCCGCCGTACCGCCCGGCGGCGGGCCGGACGAGGAGGAGTTCGCCGCCTCGGCGGCGCGGGCGGGGGAGCGGGGCTGGGCGCTCGACGACCAGCTGATCGAGCCCGGCCTGGTCGCCCTGGCCCTGCCCGTACGGGACGCGACGGGCGTCGTGGTGTGCGTGGCGAGCGTGGTCAGCCACACGAGCCGCCACACCGCCGACTCACTGCGCGAGGCCATGCTGCCGCGCCTGCGTGCCGCGATCGCAGACTGGGAGCAGCTGGCGGAGCGACACGCGCGCGGGGCGGCCGCACCCGGGGCGCACGACCCGGCGCCCCACGCGCCGCAGGGCGCGAGCACGCCCCACGCGCCCCACGGGCCCCACGGGCCCCACACGCCCGGCGGCGCGGCCGGCGCGGTCGTCGGTCTCGCCGATTGGACCCATGCCTCGAAGCAGGAACTCGGCCGCGGGTTCATCGAGTCCCTCGCCCGAGGGCTCACCGTGCTCACCGCCTTCGGCGAGGGCCGGTCCGCGCTGCCCCTGACCGCCGTCGCCGAGGCCACCGGGCTCGCCAGGGCCACCGCCCGGCGCGCCCTGATCACCCTGGAGCACCTCGGCTACGTCAGCGCCGACGGGCGGCTGTTCCGGCTCACGCCCCGGGTCCTCGCGCTCGGCTTCCCCCATCTCTCGCGCATGCCGCTCCCGCAGATCGCGGCGCCGCATCTGGCCGAACTGTCCCGCCGCGTCCACGACTCGGCCTCCCTCGCGGTGCTCGCCGGCGCCGACGTCCGCTACACCGCCCGGGTCGCCACCCGCCGCGTCATGAGCGTCCACATCACCGTCGGCACCCGCTTTCCCGCCCACGCCACCTCCCTGGGCCGGGTGATGCTCGCTGACCTGCCGCCCGAGGCGCGCGCCGCGTGGCTGGAGTCCATCGAGCCGGAGGCCCTCACTCCGTCCACGGTCACCTCCCGCGCGGAGCTCGCCGCGATCCTGGAGCGGGTGCGGGAGCAGGGGTACGCCCTCGTCGACGAGGAGCTGGAGCAGGGGCTCCGCTCGATCGCCGTACCGGTGCGCGATCGCGCGGGCGTGGTCGTGGCCGCCGTCAACGTGGCCATGCACAGCAGCCGTCGCAGCGTCGAGGAGTGCGTCGAGGCCGTCCTGCCGGAGCTGCGCGCCGCGGTCGCCCGGATCGAGGACGACCTCCGCACGGCGGGGCGGTTCGCCCGCGTCCCGGAGGTCTGACCCCCGGTCCCGCCTCACGCCGAGGCGAGCGGCTCCGCCGGGGTGCGGAGTTGCTCCGCCGCGTCCGACACCCGCAGCAGCAGGCTCATGAACTGCGTCTGCTCCTCGGCGGAGAGCGGGGCGAGGAACACCTGGTTCATCCGTGCCGTCCGCACGGTCAGTTTGCGGTGCGTGCGCTCCCCGTCCTCGGTCAGCCGCAGCAGGAAGCGGCGGCCGTCCTCGGGGTCGCGCACCTTGTCGAGCAGCCCGCGGCGGGTGAGCCGGCTGACGACCTCGGCGATGGTGGAGCGGTCCAGGCCCACGCGCTCGCCCACGGTCCGCTGGTCGAGGCCGGGCTCGGCCGTCAGGGCGTTCAGGACGCCGAACTGCGGGGAGGTGATCTCCTCCGAGACCATCGTGGTCCACAGCAGGTGGTGCGCCTGCTGGAGCCGCCGGGCCAGGTGCCCGGGATGGGTGGTCAGGTCCACCGCGGCCATCGTCTGCCCTCCGGTTGATTTCGTCGGTGTACTGAACGATACGCGTCCGCCGGCTGCCCCTCTGGGCGGGTCTTCAGGTGGGTATTGACGGTCGCCAGGACCGGTGCCAGCATGGCGGCATTGTCAAATACTCAGTGCACTGATTAATTCGGAGGCTTCTCGTATGGACAAGGTGGTCGCCACCGCCGCCGAGGCGGTGGCCGACGTCGGGGACGGAGCGTCGCTCGCCGTGGGCGGCTTCGGTCTCAGCGGGGTGCCGAACGTGCTGATCGACGCGGTGTACGGCCGCGGTGTCGGCGGCCTGCGCGTCGTCTCGAACAACTGCGGCGCGCTGGACTCCGGTCTGGCCGTGCTGCTGTCCGCCGGGCGGATCGCCCGGGTGACGGGCTCGTACATCGGGTCGAACAAGGAGTTCGCGCGCCAGTACCTCGCCGGCGAGCTGGAGGTCGAACTGATCCCGCAGGGCACGCTCGCGGAGCGGCTGCGGGCCGGCGGCTGCGGCATACCCGCCTTCTACACCCCCGCCGGCGTGGGCACCCAGGTCGCCGAGGGCGGCCTGCCCTGGCGCTACGACGGCGACGGCGGGGTCGCGCTCGCCTCGCCGCCCAAGGAGGTACGGGAGTTCGACGGGGTCGAGTACGTGCTGGAGCACGGCATCCGCACGGACTTCGCGCTCGTCCGCGCCGCCCGCGGCGACCGCCACGGGAATCTCGTCTTCAACAAGTCGGCACGGAACTTCAACCCCCTCGCCGCGATGGCGGGGAAGGTGACGATCGCCGAGGTCGAGGAGCTGGTCGAACCGGGCGAGCTCGATCCCGACGCGGTGCATCTGCCCGGCGTCTTCGTCCAGCGGGTGGTGGCCCTGACGCCCGGACAGGCGGCGGACAAGCGGATAGAGAAGAGGACCACGCGATGAGCTGGACCCGTGAGCAGATGGCCGCCCGCGCCGCGCGCGAGCTGAAGGACGGTCAGTACGTCAACCTCGGCATCGGACTGCCGACCCTGATCCCCAACCACCTGCCCGAGGGCGTGGAGGTGGTGCTGGAGTCGGAGAACGGCATCCTGGGCACCGGCCCCTTCCCGGCCGAGGACGAGGTCGACCCCGATCTGATCAACGCGGGCAAGGAGACGGTCACCGTCCTGCCCGGGGCCTCGTACTTCGACTCCGCGCTCTCGTTCGGGATGATCCGCGGCGGCCACATCGACGTCGCCGTCCTCGGGGCCATGCAGGTCTCGGCGCGCGGCGACCTCGCCAACTGGGCCGTGCCCGGCAAGCTGATCACCGGAATCGGCGGGGCGATGGACCTCGTGCACGGCGCCCGGACCGTCATCGTCGTGATGACCCACACCGCCAAGGACGGCACTCCGAAGATCGTGGAGGAGTGCACCCTCCCGCTGACCGGCCGTGGCTGCGTCGACCGGATCGTCACCGACCTCGGCGTCCTGGACGTCACCGAGGACGGACTCGTCCTCGTCGAGACCGCGCCCGGCGTCGACCCCGCCGAGGTCCTCGCCAGGACGGCAGCGAAGGTCCGCAGCGCCGCCGACGCCCCCATCCGCTGACGCGCCCCGACCCGCCCCGACACGTCCAGACACACACCCCGGGAACCCCCATGGCCCTCACCCAGTCGGACATCGACGCCGAGATCGACGACCTCCAGAACGCGTACGACAAGGACCTGGCGGCCGGCGCCACACCCCGCAACCACCCGGCCCGCGACTACGCGCCGTACCGGAGCTCCCTGCTCCGCCACCCCCACCAGCCGCTCGTGGCCGTCAACGGCGGCGACCCCGAGACGGTGGAACTCTCCGGCCCCGTCTTCGGGCCGACCGACATCACCGAGATCGACAACGACCTCACCCGGCAGCACCCGGGCGAGCCCCTCGGCGAGCGGATCACCGTCTCCGGACGCCTCCTCGACCGGGCCGGACGCCCCGTACGCGGTCAGCTGATCGAGCTGTGGCAGGCCAACGCCTCCGGCCGGTACGCCCATCTGCGCGACCAGCACCCGGCCCCGCTCGACCCGAACTTCACCGGCGTCGGCCGCACCCTCACCGACGACGAGGGCCGCTACACCTTCACGACGATCAAGCCGGGCGCCTACCCGTGGCGCAACCACACCAACGCGTGGCGCCCCGCCCACATCCACTTCTCGGTCTTCGGCACGGCGTTCACCCAGCGGCTCGTGACGCAGATGTACTTCCCCGGCGACCCGCTCTTCGCCTACGACCCGATCCTGCGCTCGGTCACCGACGGGGCCGCCCGCGAGCGGCTCGTCGCCACCTATGACCACGCGCTGTCGCAGCCCGAGTTCTCGCTCGGCTACGCCTGGGACATCGTCCTCGACGGCCCCTCCGCCACCTGGATCGAAGAAGGGCGCTGACCCGACATGACGCTTCTCCCGACCCCGTCCCACACCGTCGGCCCGTTCTACGGGTACGCCCTGCCCTTCCCCGAAGGGGACCGGATCGCGCCGCACGGCCACCCGGACCGGATCGTCCTGCACGGCCACGTGTACGACGGCGAGGGCGCCCCCGTCCCCGACGCGATCCTCGACTTCTGGCAGGCCGCCCCCGACGGCTCGCTGACCGGCGCCCCGGGCTCGCTGCGGCGCGACCCCGTGACAGGCGGCCACCTCGGCCGCAACGGCACGGACTTCACCGGCTTCGGCCGGGTCGCCACGGACGCCGACGGCCACTACGCCCTCCACACCCTGCCACCCGGCAACGCGCGGCTGCCGTACATCAGCGTCTGCGTCTTCGCCCGCGGACTGCTGCACCACCTCTTCACCCGGGCGTATCTGCGCGACGGCGCCGACCCGCTGCTCGACTCGCTCCCGGCCGCGCGCCGGGCCACGCTGGTGGCCCGGCCCGACGAGGACGGCGCGCCCCGCACGTACCGCTTCGACATCCGCCTTCAGGGCGAGGGCGAGACGGTCTTCCTGGAGTTCACGTGACACCCGATCCCGGTCCCGACCCCCATCCCCATCCCCATCCCCATCCCGATCCCGCTCCCGTGGACGCCGGACTGCTCGCCCCGGGGCGGGCGGGCTGCCCGGCCGAGACCGCGACGGGCGACACCGCGTTCCTGCGGGCGCTACTCGACGCGGAAGCGGCCCTCACGCGCGCACAGGCGGCCTGCGGGCAGGCGCCGGCCGACGCCGCCGACGCGGTCACGGCTGCCGCCGACGTCTCCCGCTTCGACGTGCGCACTCTCGCCCTGCGCGCCCGCGCCGGCGGCAACCCCGTCATTCCGCTGGTCGCCGACCTGACGGCCGCTGTGCCGGGGGAGTGGCGGGCGTACGTCCACCGGGGTGCGACCAGCCAGGACATCATGGACACCGCGGCGATGCTGGTCGCGCGCCGCACGCTCGACCTGGTTCTGGGCGACCTCGACCGTACGGAAGCGGCGCTGGCCGCCCTGGCCGCCGCCCACCGGGACACGGCCATGCCCGGCCGCACCCTCACCCAGCACGCCGTGCCCACCACCTTCGGACTCAAGGCGGCCGGCTGGCGCGCGCTGATTCTCGACGCCCGGGACCGGCTCCGTACCGTACGGGACGCCTTGCCGGCCCAACTCGGCGGCGCCGCAGGGACCTTGGCCGCATTCGCCGCGTACGGGAACGAGTCGACCGGAGGCGCCGAACGGCTCGTCGTGGCCTACGCCCACGAGACCGGCCTCGCGACACCCGCGCTGCCCTGGCACACCCTGCGCACCCCGATCGCCGACCTCGCGGGCGCCCTCGCCTTCACCGCCGGGGCGCTCGGAAAAGCTGCCGTCGATGTCCTCACCCTCTCCCGCACCGAGATCGCGGAGGTGACGGAAGGTGCGGGCGGCGGATCGTCCGCCATGCCGCACAAGGCGAACCCCGTGCGTGCCACGCTCGTCGCGGCGGCGGCGCGCCGTGCCCCGCACCTCGCGGCCGTTCTCTACGCCTCGATGGCGGCGGAGGACGAACGTCCGGCCGGCGCCTGGCACGCCGAGTGGGAACCGCTGCGCGACCAGCTCCGACTCGTCGGCGGGGCGGCGCACGACACCGCGGAACTGGCCGAGGGGCTGCGCGTCCACGCGGACGTCATGCGGGAACACCTGGGCCTCACCGGCGGGTTGATCCTCTCGGAGCGGCTGTCCGCCGCGCTCACCCCGGTGCTCGGCCGGGCCCGCGCGAAGGAACTCCTCACCGAACTCGCCCGGCTGTCCGAAGCGGAGGGGCGCCCGCTCGCGGAACTCCTCGGTCATGTCGAGGAGTTGAAGGAAATCGACCTCGGCGATCTCACCGACCCCACCCGCTACACCGGCTCTGCCGGAGCCCTGACCGACCGCGCCCTGGAGCGACCTTGACCACCGCGACACCGCCGCAGCAGCCGTACGAGGGACTTCACCACCGCGTCGAGGGGCCGGCCACCGCACCCGCCCTGATCCTCGGCCCCTCGCTCGGCACCTCCACCGCCCTGTGGGACGCGGTCGCCCCCGAACTGTCGGTGACCCACCGCGTCGTCCGCTGGGACCTGCCCGGCCACGGCGGCTCCCCGGCCGCGCTCATCGGCCCCGGTGCGACCGTGGCGGACCTGGCCGGCCTCGTCCTCGCCCTGGCCGACCGGCTCGGCGTCGAACGCTTCTCGTACGCCGGAGTCTCCCTCGGCGGCGCCGTCGGCCTGCACCTCGCCGCGCACCACCCCGAGCGGGTGGAGCGCCTCGCGGTCCTGTGCTCCTCCGCCCACTTCGGCGGCTCCGCGCCGTGGGAGGAGCGCGCGGCGACCGTCCGGCGCGAGGGTCTGGCGGCACTCGCGGAGACCGCCGACGCCCGCTGGTTCACCCGCGGTTTCACCCTGCCCGCCCTGGTCGACGACCACCGGAAGGCCGACCCGGACGCCTACGCCGCCTGCTGCGACGCGCTCGCCGCCTTCGACCTGCGGGACCGGCTGCCGTCGATCACCGCGCCCACGCTCCTCGTCGCTGGCCGCGAGGACCCGGCGACCCCGCCGGCCCATCTGCGGGAGATCGCGGACGCGGTGCCCGGCGCGGCGCTCACCGAGATCGCCGGCGCCTCCCACCTGGCGCCGGCCGAACAGCCCGGGGCCGTCCTTGCCGCGCTGCGCGGCCACTTCGCGGGCGGCGGCGCGAAGCGCGGCATGGAGGTCCGCCGCCAGGTCCTCGGCGATGCGCACGTGGACCGCGCGCAGGCGCGCCAGACGGACTTCACGGCCCGCTTCCAGGACTTCATCTCCCGCTACGCCTGGGGCGAGATCTGGACCGACCCCACGCTGTCGCGGCGCGAGCGGAGCCTGGTCACCCTCACGGCGCTGGTCGCCCACGGCCACCTGGAGGAGTTGGCCATGCACGTGCGCGCGGCCCGGCGCAACGGTCTGAGCCCCGACGAGATCGGGGCCGTACTCCTCCAGACCGCGGTGTACTGCGGTGTCCCGGCGGCCAACGCGGCCTTCGCCGTGGCCCAGCGCGTCCTCGCGGAAGAGGTTGCGCCGGGCGAGTGAACGCGTGTCAGTGCGTGAGGCGATCGTCCGTCGCCTCACGCGCTTCGGCGCGCCAGTCCTCCGAGATCCGGCGGGCCTGGTCGGCGTCGGCCGTGCCGAGCGCCCCGGCGACGGCCTCCCAGGTGTGCCCGGAGGCCAGCAGGGCCTCGACGGCCGCGCCGACGCTCAGATTCGCGCCGCGCCGGGCGTGGTCGAGGGCGCGGAGCGTGCCCAGCAGATCGTCGGCCGTCGCCGAGTCGCGCAGCGAGCGGGCGGCGGCCTCGCGGCCCTGGACCGCCGTGACCCACCAGTCCGCGGCGGTGTGAGACGGGTGTGTTTCGTGCGTCATGAGACGCCCTTCCACTAGTTGCTCAGTGCACTGAGCATAGCCGGGTGTTCTGTTGCGGCGAGATGTATTGACACGGCTCCGGGGGCGGGGCAGCATCACCTCCAGGTTAATTAACTATCTAGTGCGTTAACTGCACGTGTCAGGTGTGCGTGTCGCTCGCCACCCGCTCCGGCGCCCCTCTCCGCGGCGCCGACCCCCGTCCCTCTCGCAGCCCGTCCCCGCTCCTGGGTACGCTGCTCACTCCGAGGAGTCCACGTGTCCGCTCACCCGCAGGCCGGCCCGGTGCCGGCCGGCCCGCCCCAGGGCAAGCCCCGCAAGGCCGCCTTCGCCGCCTGGATCGGCAGCGCGCTGGAGTACTACGACTTCTTCATCTACGGCAGCGCCGCGGCCCTGGTCTTCCCGAAGGTCTTCTTCGACCCGTCGGACCCGGCCACCGCCACGCTGATCTCGCTGGCGACCTTCGGTGTGGCCTACGCCGCCCGTCCCGTCGGGGCGCTGGTGCTCGGACACTTCGGCGACCGGCTCGGCCGACGGAAGATCATGGTGTGGACGCTGGTCCTCATGGGTCTGTCCACCTTCCTCATCGGCTGTCTGCCGACCTACTCGCAGGCCGGCGTCCTCGCTCCCGCCCTGCTGGTCCTGATGCGCGTGCTCCAGGGGCTCTCGGCGGCCGGTGAGCAGGCCAGCGCCAACGCGATGACGCTGGAGCACGCGCCCGAACACCGGCGCGGCTACTACACGAGCTTCACCCTGAACGGCACGCAGGCCGGCCAGATCCTCGCGACCCTCGTCTTCATCCCCGTCGCCGCGCTTCCCGACGAGCAGCTCTACAGCTGGGGCTGGCGCGTCCCGTTCCTGCTCAGCGTCCTCGTCGCCGTCGCCGGCTGGGTCATCCGCCGCACGCTGGAGGAGACCCCCGTCTTCCAGCAGGTCGCGGCCGAGCGTGCGGTCGCCAAGATGCCGCTGGCGTACCTGTTCAGGAACCACTGGGCCGATGTGCTGCGGGTGGTGGCGGCGGCCCTGATCGCCACCGTGTCCACGATCTTCTCGGTCTGGGCACTCTCGTACGCCACGAGCGACGCCGTCGGGCTCGACAAGACGAGCATGCTCTGGGTCAACGGCTGTGCCAACGCGGTGGCCCTGCTCGCGATCCCGCTCTGGGCCCGGCTCTCGGACCGGATCGGCCGCAAGCCGGTCTTCCTGATCGGTTCGCTCGGCTCCGGCGTGATGATCTTCGTCTACCTGTGGGCGATCTCCACCGGCAGCTACCCGCTGGTCTTCGCCGCCGGCCTGCTCCTCTTCGGAGTCGTCTACAGCGCCGCCAACGGCATCTGGCCGTCCTTCTACGGCGAGATGTTCCCCGCCAGGGTCCGGCTCTCCGGCATGGCCGTGGGCACCCAGATCGGTTTCGCCGTCGCCGGGTTCGCGGTCACCTTCGCGGCACAGATCGCGGGGCCCGACGGGGACAACTGGCAAGGAGTCGCCGTCTTCACCGCGGTCTTCTGTGTCATCTGCTCGATCGCCGTGGCGACGGGTCGCGAGACGCACCGCGTGCCCACCGCCGAACTCGGGCTGCGCACCCCGACCGAGCCAGCGCTGATTCCGGCACGCGAGTCCGCCGCGCTCTGACGGAACCCCGGCGTGCACCGACACGCACCGACGTACTCCTCCGCGCACCGGGCTGCCCCTCGGTGGCCTTCCCCGAGGGGCCCTGTGCGCGATTTACTTAACTAACCAGTTCGTACATGAGGAGCCTCATGGAGATCCCCGTCCTCGTCCTCAACGGGCCCAACCTCAACCTCCTGGGTCTGCGCGAACCCGCGATCTACGGCACCGACACCCTCGACGCCATCGAGCGCCTCTGCCACGACACCGGCGAGCGGCTCGGTCTACGGGTCGATGTCCGTCAGTCCAACCACGAGGGCGTCCTCATCGACACCGTCCAGGAGGCGCGCACCACACACCGCGGCATCGTGATCAACCCCGCCGGCTACAGCCACACCTCCGTCGCCCTGCGCGATGCCCTGGCCGCGGTCGGGCTGCCGGTCGTCGAGGTGCACCTGTCCAACATCCACCGGCGGGAGGCGTTCCGGCACCACAGTTACGTCTCCGGTGTCGCCGACGCCGTCATCTGCGGGGCCGGGGCCCACGGCTACGCCCTCGCGCTGACCCACCTCGCCCAGCTCACCCGCGACACCCAGCCGACCCGCACCACCCAGGGGAGCCCCCGATGACCTCGTACCTCACCGGCCTGATCGGCTCCGGTATCGGCCCCTCGCTGAGCCCGGCCCTCCACGAGGCCGAGGCCGACCGCCACGGCGTCCGCCTCGTCTACCGCACCCTCGATCTCGACACCCTCGACGTCGAGCCCGACGCCGTCGGCGACCTCGTGCACGCCGCTGCCTTCCTCGGCTTCGACGGACTGAACGTCACCCACCCCTGCAAGCAGCTCGTCATCGAGCACCTGGACGAACTCGCCCCCGAGGCCGCCGAACTAGGCGCCGTCAACACCGTCGTCTTCCGCGACGGTCGCGCCGTCGGACACAACACCGACGTCACCGGCTTCGCCCAGTCCTTCGCCCGCGGGCTGCCCGACGCACCGACCCGGGACGTCGTCCAGCTCGGCGCCGGCGGGGCGGGCGCCGCGGTGGCGCACGCCCTGCTGAACCTCGGCGCCGACCGGCTCACACTCCTGGACACCGACCCGACCCGCGCCGCCCGCCTCGCCGCCGACCTGGGCGCCCGCTTCGGCCCGGGCCGCGCCCGGGCAGGGGCGGCGAGCGAGGCGGCGGACCTGCTCGCGGCCGCCGACGGGCTCGTCCACGCCACCCCCACCGGCATGGCCGCCCACCCCGGGCTCCCCGTGCCCGCCGCCGCGCTCCGTCCCGGGCTGTGGGTGGCCGAGGTCGTCTACCGCCCGCTGGAGACCGAACTGATCCGCGCGGCCCGCGCGGCCGGCTGCCGCACCCTCGACGGCGGCGGCATGGCCGTCTTCCAGGCCGCCGACGCCTTCCGGCTCTTCACCGGACTCGCACCCCACACCGAGCACATGCTCGCCCATCTCGCCGATCTCGCCGCCACCCCGGCCTGAACGGAGGAGCCGCGCCATGACCTCCCTGACCGCAATGACACCCGTGCCCGCGCCCCCGCCGCACCACCCGCCGCGCACCTCCATCGCCACCGTCTCGCTCAGCGGGCCCCTCTCCGAGAAGCTCACCGCCGTCGCCACCGCCGGATTCGACGGCGTGGAGATCTTCGAGAACGACCTGCTCGCGGGCCCCCTCAGCCCCGAGGAGGTCCGGCTGCGCTGCGCCGACCTCGGGCTGCGCATCGAGCTCTACCAGCCCTTCCGCGACTTCGAGGCCGTCCCGCCCGAGCGGCTCGCCCGCAATCTCCGGCGCGCCGAGCGGAAGTTCGCGCTCATGGAGCGGCTCGGTGCCGACCTCCTCCTCGTCTGCTCCAGCGTCGACCCCGAGGCCGTCGACGACGACGAGCTGGCCGCCGAACATCTGCGGCTCCTCGCCGAGCGCGCCGACGCGCACGGCATCCGCATCGCCTACGAGGCCCTGGCCTGGGGCCGCCACATCCACACGTACGACCATGCCTGGCGGGTCGTCGAACGGGCCGACCATCCGGCCCTCGGCACGTGCCTCGACAGCTTCCACATCCTCTCCCGGGGCTCCGACCCCGCGGGCATCGCGGACATCCCCGGCGAGAAGATCTTCTTCCTCCAGCTCGCCGACGCACCGCTCATGGCGATGGACGTCCTCCAGTGGAGCCGCCATCACCGCTGCTTCCCCGGGCAGGGCGGCCTCGACGTCGCCGCGGTCGTCGACGCGGCGGTCCGCGCCGGATACCGCGGGCCGCTCTCGCTCGAGGTCTTCAACGACGTCTTCCGGCAGGCCGGCGCGGCCTCCACCGCCGTCGACGCGCTGCGCTCCCTGCTCCTCCTGAAGGAGCGCGCCGGGCTCTCCGCCCCACCCGCCCCCGCTGTTCCGTCCGGCTTCGCCTTCGCCGAACTGGCCGCCACCGACACCGAACCCCTGCGCGGCGTACTCGGCGCGCTCGGGTTCACCCGCACCGGCCGGCACACCTCCAAGCCGGTCGAACTGTGGCAGCAGGGCGAGGCGCGGATCCTGCTCAACACGGGCGCCGGCAACGGCCGCCAGGGGCCCGCACTGGCCGCCGTCGGCGTGGAGACGGCCGACCCCGACCGGGCGGTGCGCCGCGCCGAGGCGATGCTCGCCCCCGTCGTACCGCGCCGCCGCGCACCCGGGGACGCCCCGCTGGACGCGGTCGCCGCCCCCGATGCCACGGAGTTGTTCTTCTGCCGCACCGACGCGCCCGACCACCCCAGCTGGACCCGCGACTTCACCCACGCAGCGGAGCAGGTCACCGAACCCGCCGCGGTCCGCCGCATCGACCACATCGCGCTGACCCAGCCCTGGCACCAGTTCGACGAGGCGGCGCTCTTCTACACCTCCGTGCTCGGCCTGGCCGCCGAGGACAGCGTGGACCTCGCCGACCCCTACGGGCTGCGCCGCAGCCGGGCGGTGGCCGGCGCGGACGGGGGTGTACGCATCGTCCTCAACGTCGCCCCCGCGCCGGGCGCCGACGACGGCCACGCCCAGCACATCGCGCTGGCGACCGACGACCTCCTCACCGCCGCCCGCCGGATCCGCGATCGCGGCGGGAGCCTCCTGCCCATCCCCGCCAACTACTACGACGATCTGGACGCCCGCCACGAACTGGAGCCGCGCACCCTCGCCGCCTACGCCGAGCTCGGCGTCCTCTACGACCGTGACGCGTACGGGGAGTTCCTCCACTGCTACACCGCCACCGTGGGCCGGGTCTTCTTCGAACTCGTCCAGCGCATCGGCGGATACCGGGGATACGGCGCCCAGAACGCGCCCGTCCGGCTGGCCGCCCAGCTCGCACAGGCGCACGCCTGACCCCGGGGTCCCGAGCGGCCCACGGCTAGACTGGCCGACGCCGGACAGTCCGCCCCGAGGAGCCGCATGGCCGCCGCCGTTCCCCCGTCCACCCAGCCCGCCGAGCCCGTCAAGCGCACCCGGGACGCGGCCCGGACGCGGGCGGAGATCCTCGACGTGGCGACGGAGGAGTTCGCCCGCCTGGGCTTCGCGGGCGCCCGGGTGGACGAGATCGCCGCCCGGATGCGGACGACGAAGCGGATGATCTACTACTACTTCGGCAACAAGGAGCAGCTCTTCACGGCCGTCCTCGAACGGGCCTACACCGTCATCCGCGACGAGGAGCAGAAGCTCGACGTGGAGCATCTGGATCCGGTGTCCGCGATCCGCCGGCTGGCCGAGCTCACCTTCGACCACCACGAGGCCCACCCCGACTTCATCCGCCTCGTCAGCATCGAGAACATCCACGAGGCGGAGCACATCGCCTCCTCGCCGAGCCTCAGCTCGCTGAGCTCGCCCGCGATCGACGTCATCGCCCGCATCCTGGACGCCGGGCGCGCCGAGGGCGTCTTCACCGCCGACGTGGACGCCGTCGACCTGCACGCGATGATCAGCTCGTTCTGCTTCTTCCGCATCTCCAACCGGCACACCTTCCGTACGCTCTTCGGCCGCGACCTCACCGAGGCGTCCCGCCGCGAGCACTACCGGACGATGCTGGGCGACCTGGTCATCGCCTATCTGACCTCGACGGACTGACCTCGCCGGACCGCCGGAGAGGGATCGGGTCCGGCGCGCGGGACGAGCAGCAGGCCCAGGAGCGGGACCGCGCCCAGGATCAGCCAGGGCAGGGGACCCCGGTGCTCCAGGAGCGCGCCGGCGGGAGCGGCGCCGACGAGGACGACCAGACCGGAGACCGACGAGAGCGCTCCGGTGAACAGGCCGAGCCGCTCGGCGTCGACGAGGTCGGGGACGTACGCCCGGGCTGCCGGGACCACCAGCATCTGGCCGAGGGTGAGCAGCACGGTGAAGCAGAGCGCGGGCCACAGCCCGCCCAGCGGAAGCAGGGCGCCGGTCGCCGCGAACGCGCCGGCGATCAGGGCGAGACCGGCGCGGACCATCCCGGGCCGGCTCAGCCGCGCCGCCGCCCACCGCTCCAGCGGCACCTGGCCGACCACGACCAGCGCGGAGGACAGCGCGAAGAGCCAGCCGAGCGCCCGCTGCGAGCCGGTGGCGCGGTCCAGCTCGGCCGGCAGGGCGAGATAGAGCTGGTTGTACGCGAGCAGATAGGTCGCGTACGCGAGCGCGAGGCCAAGGAATCGGCGGTTCCGCACGAGCGGGCGCCACTCGGTCCGGGGCCGTCGGACCGTCGGCGCCGCCCCCGGCATCAGGAACCAGTGCCCGGCGAGGACGAGGGCGAAGACCGCGGCCCCCGCCAAACAGGCGGCCCGGAAGTGCCCTCCGGCAGCCCCGTCCCCGGTGCCGTACAGCAACAGCGCCCCCAGTACGGGTCCGAGCAGCGCGCCCGCCTGCCCGCCCGCCGAGAACAGGGCGAGCGCCCGCGTGCGGACGGGACCCCCGCCGTCCTCGAGGCGTACCGCCTCGCGCGCGATCTCCGTCTCCACGGCGGGCGAGAACAGGGCGGCGGCGAAGCCGACCAGGACCACCGCCCCGATGACCGCCCAGGTGGACGTGGCCAGGGAGAGCCAGACGAAGCCCGCCACGCGCAGCGCGCAGCCCGCGAGGACGACCGGCCGCGCGCCGTAACGGTCGGTCAGCGCGCCGCCGACGACGAACAGGCCCTGCTGGCTGAAGGTGCGCAGGCCCAGGATCAGCCCGACCAGCCAGCCGCCCAGGCCGAGGGCCCCGCCCAAGTGGTCGGCGAGATAGGGGAGTACGGCGAAGAAGCCGACGTTGAACGCGAACTGACTGACAATCAGCAAGCGTGCGAGCGCGGTCACGCGACGATCTTTCCGTCGCGCATGGTGAGCACCCGGTGGCTCAGGTGCCGGACCGCCGCCATGTCGTGGGAGATGAACAGACAGCCGAGGCCGAGCCGGTCCTGCAGATCGAGCAGGAGGTTGAGGATCCCCGCTCGCAGGGACGGGTCCAGGGCGGACACCGGTTCGTCGAGCACGAGCAGGTCGGGCGAGCTCGCCAGGGCGCGGGCGATCCCCGCGCGCTGGCACTGTCCGCCGGACAGCTCCTGCGGAAGCCGCTCCGCGAGGGCCGCGTCCAGACCGACCAGGTCGAGGAGTTCGGCGACCCGCTCGGGGCCGGCGGGTCGCGACCAGCGGCCCTGGACGCGCAGCGGCTCGGCGATCTGGTCCCGGATCCGCCTGCGTGGGCTGAGCGAGCCGTACGGGTCCTGGAACACCGGCTGGAGGCGGGGCCGGACCGCGCGCAGCCGCCGCTCGCTCAGCGCGGTGAGGTCCAGACCGTCGAACCGGACGCTGCCGCCGTGCGGTCGGCGCAACAGCAGGACGGCCGCCGCCGTGGACGACTTCCCGCAGCCCGACGGCCCGACGAGGCCGACCGTCTCACCGGCGTCCACATGGAAGGAGACGCCGTCGACGGCGGTGGCCGCCCCGTACCGCACGACCAGGTCGTCGACTGTGAGCAGCGGGCTCATACGGACTCCAGGGCGGCGTGGTGGCAGGCGACCGCACGCCCGTCGAGGGGGCGCGGCTCAGGCCGTGCGGTGCGGCAGTGGTCGGTGGCCCGCGGGCAGCGGGGCGCGAAGGCGCAGCCGGTCCTCAGCTCCCCGGACGTCAGCTCGCCAGGCGTCGGCGGACGGCCCGGAAGGGCGGGCAGCCGGGTCCGGGGCACCCCGTCGGCAGTGGGAAGGGAGGCCAGCAGGCCCGCGGTGTACGGCGCGAGGGGCCGGTCCAGGACCCGGACCACCGGACCGTACTCGGCCAGGGAACCCGCGTACATGACCGCCATGCGGTCGGCGTGCGCCCGTACGACGTCGAGCGCGTGGGTGACGAGCACGAGCGAGGCGCCCCGCGCCGCGCAGTGCTCACGCAGCAGGTCGAGGACCCGGCCTTGGGTCTCGGGGTCCAGGGCCGTGGTCGGCTCGTCGGCCACGACCAGCTCCGGCTCGTTGACCAACGCCATGGCGAGGACGGCGCGTTGCCGCATGCCGCCAGAGAACTCATGAGGATATGAGCGGGACTTGGCGGCCGGGATGCCGACCTCCTCGAGCACGACGGCGGCCCGCCGCCGCGCGTCCTTCCTCGACATGCCCCGCACCGACCGGAGGGCGAGCGCGAGTTGCTCGCCGACCGGGTGGACGGGGGAGAGCGCGGAGAGCGCGTCCTGCGGAACGAGCGCGATGCGGCGGCCCCAGTCGGCCGGTGTGACCGGGGCGCCCCCGAGCAGGACATCGCCGGAGACGGTCGCCCCGCGCGGGACCATGCCGAGCAGCGCGCGGACGGTCAGCGACTTCCCCGCCCCCGACTCGCCCACCAGGGCCAGGACTTCACCGGTGCGCACCTCGAAGGAGACGCCGCGGACCACGTCCACGCCGTCGAAGGAGACGCACAGCTCACGGACCGAGAGCAGGGTGTCAGACCGGGACATGGCTCGCCTTCCTGCGCGGCGGTACGGAACGGATGCGGGCGCGGCGCGGTGTCGCGCCCGACAGGGACACGGCGAGCGCGGCGAGCAGCGCGAGCGCGACCGCCGGGGCGAGGGCGGCCACCGGGGCCCGCTCGACGTAGTCGGCGGACTCGTCGAGCAGCAACCCCCACTCGGGGGACGGCGGCTGGGCGCCGAGCCCGAGGAATCCGAGCGAGGCCAGGGCGAGCGCGATGCCGGGCAGCCGCAGGACGGCGTGCCGGGCGACCGGCGCCGCCACCGACGGCAGGACGTGCCGGCCGAGGATCCACAAAGGGCTCGCGCCCATCGCCCGCTGGGCGAGCAGGAAGCCGGAGGCCCGTATCTCCTGGGTGAGGGCCGCGGCGTGGGCCGCGAGCGGCGGCCAGGAGACGAGCGTGACGGCGAGCGCGGCGGCGCCCGTGCCGGGACCCGTCGCGGCGCCGACGAGGATGCCCGCCACGACGGGCGGTACGGCGTTAGCGATGTCGGCGAGACCCGAGGCCACGTTCGGCAGGAAGCCGAGCGCCAGCGCGAGGAGGTACGAGAGCAGGCAGACGACCCCCGCCGTGCCGACCGTCGAGGCGGCGCCGTGCCCGAGCCGGGCCAGCACGTCCCGGCCAAGCGCGTCGGTGCCGAGCGGGTGCGCCGCCGAGGGCGCGGCGAGCCGGGCCGCGGTGTCGATCGCGTACGGCTCGCGCAGCAACCCCCAGCCGACCACGGCGACGAGCACCGCGCCGAGGACCACCGGAACGGCCGGGGGGACGCGGGCGGGGCGGGCGGCGGGCAGGGTGAGGCTCGCGTCGCGCAGCGCGGGACCGAGCAGCCCGCGGCGCACGACGGCCGCGAGCACACCCGTCAGGAGCCCGAGTGCGAGCAGCGCGAGGACCGTCCCCTGGAGCAGCGGCAGGTCCTGTGACTTGGCCGCGCCCAGGGCCGTACGCCCGAGTCCCGGGATCGCGAAGACCGTCTCGACGGCGACCGCGCCGCCGGTCAGACCGACCGCGACCATCCCGAACTGCGGTACCAGCGGCGGGAGTACCCGGCGGACGGCGGCCGCGGCGAGCTGCGTCCGGCCGACGCCCGCACCGCGCCACAGCTCGACCCAGCGCTCGTCGAGCACGGACGGCAGTGCGTCGGCGACCAGCCGGCCGAGCAGTGCGCCCGCCGGGACTCCGAGGGCGAGCGCCGGCAGGACGAGGTGCTGCGGCCCCGCCCAGCCGGACGTGGGGAACCAGCGGAGCCAGACGCCGGCCACGATCAACAGACCGAGGGACAGCAGGAATTCGGGCACGGCGGCGAGGACAGCGGCCACGGCACCCGCACTGCCCCGACCCCGCACGAGGACGGGCGCGGCGAGCGCGCAGCCGACGGCGAGCGCCACGACGAGCGCCGCGCCCATCAGCGCCAGCGAGACCTGAAGACCGGCGGTCACCGCCGGCAGCACGTCCGTGCCGGACACCCACGAGGTGCCGAGATCGCCCCGCAGCAGCCCGCCCGCCCAGCGGCCGAGCAGTCCGAGCGGGCCCGCGTCGAGGCCGAGGTCCGCCCGGATGGCGGCCAACGCCTCGGGCGTCGGCTCCTGTTCGGCCGACCTCGCGCGCAGCACGCTGAGCGCGGGGTCCTTCCCGGACAGCCAGGGCAGCAGCCCGGCCACGGTCAGTACGGCGACCAGACCGGCCGCCCTCGCCAGGCCCGCTCTCACCGGACGGCGGTGTCGATCGTGACGAGCTCGCGCTCCCGCGGGTCGTGTGCGGCGCCGGTGACGTCGGCCGCGTCGCCCTGGACGACGCGCTCGTGCAGCATGGGGACGGCCGCGTCGGTGGCGAGAACGGCGGCCTCCGCGTTCATGACGGCCCGGCGGCGGGCGTCGCCCGTCGCGCTTCCCGAGGCCGCGGTCAGCGCCCGGTCGACGACGGGGTCGGAGAGCTGGGAGAGGTTGAAGGAGCCCTTGTCCGCGAAGTCGCTGTACAGGTACGCGGCCGGGTCCCCGGAGTCGAGGACGGTCGCCCGGGACAGGATGAAGGCGTCGAACTTTCCGGCCAGGGCGTCCGCCTCGATGTGGGCGTACTCGCGGACGTCGAGGGTGACGGTGAAGCCGGCTGCCTGGAGCTGCTGCTGGAGCACCTGGGCGACCTCGGGCAGTTCGGCGCGGTCGGTGAAGGTCCCGATGGTGATCCGGGCGCCCTTCGGGTCGGCGGCCGCGGCGTGCGGGACGGTCCCGCGCAGCTTGGCGGCCCAGGGGAGCGCCGGTCCGAGGAGCCCCTGGGCGACGTCCGCCCTGCCCTCGTACACGCCCTCGACGATCTTGCGGGCGTCGATCGCCTCGCGGGCCGCCGCGCGCAGCCGGGCGTCCTTGAACGGTCCGGACGCGGTGTTGAGGTAGAGGGTGTTGGTGCGCGGCATCGGCACCTCGGTGATCAGCTCGGGGTCGAGCAGGGCGGCCTGGGAGACCGGCACGGCCTCGACGATGTCGGCCTCGCCGCTGCGCAGGGCGGCGGCCCGCGCGGTGCCGTCGGGCACGAACCTCACGTCGATGCCGGACGCCTTGGCCCGGCCGCCCCAGTAGCCGTCGTACCGGTTCAGCGTCGCGGAGGCCGTGCCGTTCACCTCGACCAGCTCGAAGGGGCCGGTGCCGGCGCCGACCGGGTTGACGGTCTTCCCCCGGTACGCCTTGGCGGCCAGGATCGACAGCTGCGGCGAGCTGAGGCGCTGCGGTACGAGGGGGTCCGCGGCGGCCGTCGTGACGGTGACCGTGTGCGGGCCGGCGGCGCGGACGGTGAGGTCGACGCCGTCGAGGATGCGCGGCTTGGGGGAGGCGCCTGCGGCGGCGGTCAGCGAGGTCACCACGGAACTGGCAGTGAGGGCCGTGCCGTCGTGGAAGGTGACGCCCTTGCGGAGCGTGAACGTCCACGTCCGGTCGGTCTGCCGCCAGCGGGTGGCGAGGGCGGGGACGGCGTTCCCGTCCCGGTCGAGCCCGACGAGCGTCTCGGCGGCGGACCAGCGCGACAGCTTGAAGGCGTCGTCCGACAGGGGTGAGAGCCCGGAGCGCGGCGGCTGCATCATCGCGAGGCGTACGCGGGCGTCGCCCGACCCCTTCGCCTCGGTGCCGGTGGGGGCGAAGCAGCCGGTGAGCAGGGCCGCGGCGGCGCCGACCGAGAGGGCGGTCAGCAGGGCGCGGCGGGGTATGCGGGAGTTTTCGTGCAGGCGCAAGGGAGGTGCCCCAACGGGAGGTGCGACAAGTGGTTGAGGGCTTGACCATATCATCATGACAATCGTTTTCATGTCGCTCGATCGGCGTACGCCCGGCGTGCAGTAAATCGGCCGAGGGCGGAGCATGAACGTGAGAAGGGTGGGGGCGGCGACCCAGGAGGCTGCCATGCCCGACGAGCTCGTCGTACTGAAGAACGTCGACAAGCACTTCGGTGCGCTCCACGTGCTCCAGGCCATCGACATGACCGTCGGCCGTGGTGAGGTCGTCGTCGTGATCGGACCGTCCGGCGGCGGGAAGTCGACCCTGTGCCGGGCCATCAACCGACTGGAGACCATCGACTCCGGAGAGATCGTCATCGACGGCAAGCCGCTGCCCGCCGAGGGCCGCGAACTCGCCGCGCTCCGCGCCGATGTCGGCATGGTCTTCCAGTCCTTCAACCTCTTCGCGCACAAGACCGTGCTCGAGAACGTCACCCTCGGCCAGATCAAGGTCCGCAAGAAGGACAGGAAGGCCGCCGAGAAGCGGGCCCGCGAGCTGCTCGACCGCGTCGGGGTCGCCAACCAGGCCGACAAGTACCCCGCCCAGCTCTCCGGCGGCCAGCAGCAGCGCGTCGCGATCGCCCGGGCCCTGGCCATGGAGCCGAAGGTGATGCTCTTCGACGAGCCCACGTCCGCGCTCGACCCCGAGATGATCAATGAGGTCCTGGAGGTCATGCAGCAACTCGCCCGTGACGGAATGACCATGGTCGTCGTCACCCACGAGATGGGCTTCGCACGCTCCGCCGCCAACCGCGTGGTCTTCATGGCGGACGGCAGGATCGTGGAGGAGACCACACCCGAAGAGTTCTTCAGCAACCCGCGCAGCGACCGCGCCAAGGACTTCCTCTCGAAGATCCTGCACCACTGAACCGCGGCCGACCGCGCGCACAGCAGCCCCAGGGGTGATCACATGAATCCGCGCAAGCTCACCAAGGCCGGCGTGGCCGCGGCCGCCGCGCTCGCCCTCTCCTTCTCCATGGCCGCCTGCAGCGACGACGGCGGCGGGGGCGGGTCCGCCTCCGACGGCGACAAGATCACCGTAGGAATCAAGTACGACCAGCCCGGCGTCGGGCTCAAGACGCCCGACGGCACCTACACAGGCTTCGACGTCGACGTGGCCACGTACATCGCCAAGCAGCTCGGCCGGGATCCCGGTGACATCGAGTGGAAGGAGGCCAAGAGCGCCGATCGGGAGACGATGCTCCAGCGCGGCGATGTCGACTTCATCGCGGCCTCCTACTCGATCAACGACAAGCGGGAGGAGAAGGTCGACTTCGCCGGTCCGTACCTCCTGGCCCACCAGGACGTGCTGATCCGCGCGGACGACAACTCCATCACCAAGCCAGAGGATCTGAACAACAAGAAGCTCTGCTCGGTCACCGGCTCCACGTCCGCGCAGAACGTCAAGGACAAGATCGCCCCCGACGCACAGCTCCAGGAGTACGGCGGCTACTCCGAGTGCCTCACCGGCCTGGAGAACGGTGTGATCGACGCGGTGACCACCGACGACGCGATTCTCGCCGGATACGCCTCGCAGCCGGAGTTCGAAGGCAAGTTCAAGCTCGGCGGCTTCGAGATGAGCAACGAGAACTACGGAATCGGTGTCCAGGAGGGCAGTGAACTGAAGCAGCAGATCAACGACGCCCTGGAGAAGATGGTCGCCGACGGTTCCTGGGACGCGGCCGTGAAGAAGAACTTCGGCCCGGCCGAGTACCAGAACGAGCCCGCGCCGGAGATCGGCGTCATCGTCAAGTAAGTGGGCCGCCGTGTTCGACTTCCTCGAAGGCTACGACCTGCTGGGAGCGTTCTGGGTGACGGTGCAGCTCACCGTCTACTCCGCGATCGGCTCCCTGATCTGGGGGACGCTGCTGGCCGCCATGCGCGTCAGCCCCGTCCCCCTGATGCGGGGCTTCGGCACCGCCTACGTCAACATCGTCCGCAACATCCCCCTCACGGTGATCATCGTCTTCACCTCGCTCGGCCTGTTCCAGACCCTCGGCGTCAACATGGGCGCCGAGGACTTCACCACCATCAACTTCAGGCTCGCGGTCCTCGGACTGATCGCCTACACCTCCGCCTTCGTCTGTGAGGCGCTGCGCTCCGGCATCAACACCGTCCCCCTCGGCCAGGTCGAGGCAGCCCGCGCCATCGGCCTCAACTTCCCCCAGGTGCTGCGCCTGATCGTGTTGCCGCAGGCGTTCCGCTCGGTCGTCGGACCGCTGGCCAACGTACTGATCGCGCTCACCAAGAACACCACCGTGGCCGCCGCCATCGGTGTCGCCGAGGCCGCCCTGCTGATGCGCGAGATGATCGAGAACGAGGCCCAGCTCATCCTCATCTCGCTGATCTTCGCGGTCGGCTTCATCTGCCTCACGCTCCCCATGGGGCTCTTCCTCGGCTGGGTGAGCAAGAAGGTGGCGGTGAAGCGATGAAGGAGAAGCCCACCGTCCTCTACGACGTCCCCGGCCCGCGCGCCAAGCGGCGCAACCTCCTCTACACCCTGCTGTTCCTGCTCGCTGTCGCCGGCCTGATCTGGTGGGTCCTGGTGACCCTCGCCGACCAGGGCCAGCTCGAATGGGCCAAATGGTCGCCGTTCTTCACGGACTCCCGTACCTGGACGACGTTCCTCCTGCCCGCCCTGAAGAACACCCTCATCGCCGCCGCGCTCGCCGTGATCATCGCCCTCCCCGTGGGCGCCCTCCTCGGCATCGGACGGCTCTCCGACCACCTCTGGATCCGCGGCGTCGCCGGCACGATCGTGGAGTTCTTCCGCGCCATCCCCGTGCTGATCCTGATGCTCTTCGCCAACGCGGCCTACTCCGAGTTCACCGACATCAGCCCGGAGAACCGCCCCCTCTACGCGGTCGTCACCGGACTCGTCCTCTACAACGCCTCGGTCCTCGCCGAGGTGGTCCGCGCCGGCATCCTGTCCCTGCCCAGCGGCCAGACCGACGCCGCCAAGGCGATCGGGATGCGCAAGGGCCAGACCATGACCAACGTCCTGCTGCCGCAGTCGGTCACCGCGATGCTCCCGGCGCTCGTCAGCCAGCTCGTCGTCATCGTCAAGGACACCGCGCTCGGCGGCGCGATGCTCGGCTTCTCCGAACTCCTCGCGTCCGTACGCCCGATGAGCGCGAACTACGGAGCGAACACCATCGCCAGCTTCACCGTCGTCGCCGTCATCTTCGTCATCCTCAACTTCGCGCTCACCACCTTCGCGAGCTGGCTGGAACGCAGGCTGCGGCGCGCCAAGAAGTCCACCGGCGCGGTGGTCGGCGTCGACGCGGTCGAGGAGCTCGCGCGGCCCGGCGAACACATCGGCCCGGCCGACGGCGACAAGTGACGGTTGTCTTACGTGGGGGTGTGTCCGGGGGACGGCGCGCCGACCCCTGTGGGCACGATGAGGCATGGTCACCTCCCAGACCCCGCGCGAGCCCACCCGCACCGACCGTCTGCTCGCCGCGCTCGGCGGGCTGCTCGCCGCGTACGTCTCCCTCGCCGTCGCCGAGCTCGTCGCCGCCGCCGTCCGCCCCGAGGCGGGCCCCGTCACCGCCGTCGGGGGAGCGGTCATCGACCTCACCCCGGCGGCGGTCAAGGAATGGGCGATCCGCACCTTCGGCGAGAGCGACAAGGCCGTCCTGCTGCTGGGGATCCTCCTCATCCTGGCCTTCCTCGCCGCGGCCATCGGAGTGCTGGCGCTCCGGCGCCGGCCGGCCGCCGTGGCGGGCGTGCTGTCCTTCGGCGTCGTCGGGGCCCTCGCCGCCGCCGGCCGCCCGGACTCCGACTCCGCGACGGACATGCTTCCCTCGCTGGTCGGCGCGGCGGCCGGAGCGGCCCTGCTGTACGTGCTCATCGGCCGCCTGCTCGCCCCGCGACCCTCGGCCGCACCGCAACGGGCCGCCCGCGCGAGCCGCCGGAGCTTCCTCCTGACCGCCGGCGCCACGGCCGTCGCGGCGACCGGCGTGGCGGCGCTCGGCCGGGCGCTCGGAGGCACCCGCAGTCAGGACGCCGTGGCCTCCCGTACGGCGCTCCGGCTGCCCCGGCCGGCGTCCGCCGCGCCGGCCGTCCCGCGCGGGGCGCAACTGGACGTCGCCGGCATCAGCCCCTTCGTCACCCCGAACAAGGACTTCTACCGCGTCGACACCGCGCTCGTCGTGCCCAAGGTCGACGCCGACGAATGGCGGCTGCGGATCCGGGGCCTGGGCGTCGACCGGGAACGCTTCTTCACGCTGCCCGATCTCTTCCGCCGCACCGTGATCGAGCGCGACATCACCCTCGCCTGCGTCTCCAACGAGGTCGGCGGCCCCTACGTCGGCAACGCCCGCTGGCTGGGCGTCCGGCTCGCCGACCTGCTGCGCGAGGCGGGCGTACGGCCGCCGTCCGAAGGCGGTCCGGCCGACCAGCTCGTCGCCCGCTCCGTCGACGGCATGACCATCGGCACCCCGGTCGAGGACGTGATGGACGGCCGCGACGCCCTCCTCGCCTTCGGGATGAACGGCGAGCCCCTGCCCTTCGACCACGGCTTCCCCGTCCGGATGCTCGTACCCGGCCTGTACGGCTATGTCTCCGCCTGCAAGTGGATCGTGGACATCGAGCTCACCACCTTCGACGCCTACGACGCGTACTGGGTGCGAGGGGGCTGGGCGGACCGGGCGCCGGTCAAGACCCAGTCGAGGATCGACACCCCGCGCTCCCTCGCCCGCCCCGGGGCGGGCACCGTGATGATCGCCGGGGTGGCCTGGGCCCAGCACCGGGGCATCGCCCGCGTCCAGGTCCGGATCGACGACGGCCCCTGGCACGACGCACGGCTCGCGGCCGAGGACACCAGGGACACCTGGCGCCAGTGGGTGTACCCCTGGGAGGCCACCCCCGGCCGCCACTCGCTCACCGTCCGCGCCACCGACGGCACGGGGGAGACCCAGACCGAACGCCGCACCGACCCGATGCCCGACGGGGCCGACGGATGGCACACCGTCGTCGTGACGGTCGAATGACCCGGGCCGGTGTCCCCCGGAAGTGGATCACTGCTGCCCGGTGGGGTGACCGGGCGGCGTGCCGCGTTCGCCCGAGCGGTCCGAAGGGCCGTTGATGGGTACGTGAGTACCGCGAGCACCGCACCGATAGTCGTCCACTCCTGCGCACACGTCGGCGCCACGACCCTGCTCGTCCGGCTGATGGGCGAGATCGACCACTACAGCGCCGCACCCCTCCGGGCGATACTCGCCTCCGCCGCCGCGGAGGGCTGTACCGACCTCGTCCTCGACGCCTCGCGGGTCACGTTCTGCGACTCCGGTCTGCTGGGGGTCCTGGACCAGTGGTCCCGGCGGGGGCGTCGCTACCGCATCGACGCACCCCCGGGAGTCGTGCTGCGGCTGCTGCGCCTCGCCGCGTAGACCGGTGGGCCGGGGCGGCGATCACCGTCCCGGCCCACCGGCCCCTCCCAGCCGCGGGACCGCTACTTCAGGTACGGCCCCGCGGTACCGATCCGGCCGGGTCCGTTCAGCACGAACACCCGCAAGTTGCCCTTCCCCGGTGCGGCGACGCTCAGCGTGCCGTTCGTGACGACCCGCTGGTCGCCGGTGACGGCGTCGGTGTAGGTGCCGTTCGGGATGCCGGTGTACGTCGCGCCACCGGTGACGGCGACGAGCGCGAAGCTGTCCGTACCGCCGGCGGTGTAGCGGCGTTTGAACGCGATCGAGCCGCTGACGCCCTCCGTGGAGTACTGGCCCATCTGCAGGGCCGGTACCGCCCGGCGGATCTGGTTGAGCCGCTGGAGGTGCCGGGCCAGCGGCTGCGCCAGGGTCTGGGCGACGGCGCCGCTCGCCGACTCGACGGTGGAGAAGTCCGACGCCTTCACGTCCCCCGCGAGATGGTCGCCGAAGTAGGCGCGGCCCGTGGTCGCCAGCGGACAGGTGGGCCCGCAGTCGATCTTCTTGCCCTTCTGGAACTCGACCTCGGAGCCGTAGTACAGCGTCGGGATGCCGCGGAAGGTCCACATCAGCGACATGTTCTCCGCCCAGGCGTCCGTGCCCCCTGCGTAGCGCTCGCTGCTCTTGTTGGGCCCGTAGTCGTGGCTGTCGACGTACACGACGTTGTAGGTGGCGTCGTTGTAGCTGTCGTCGGAGTCCTTGCCGTTGCCGAAGGCGTTCTGCGCGTCGCCGAAGTTCATGTGCATGCGCATGTCGATGACGTTCATCCCGGAGAACCGGCTGTGATCCGGCTCGTGGTAGCTGTTGCCGTTCAGGAAGGCGTTGTTCGACGTCGGCTGCCCGGACGGGCCGAGCTGCTGCTCGTGGTCGTACATCTCCAGGGCGGCCTTGGCGTCGTCGGCGTCGTACTCCTCGCGCTCCTTCCAGGTGTAGAACTGGGCGGAGTGGTTGACCGAGCCGCGGTTCCACTTGTCGTTGACGAAGGCGGCGACCTCGCCGAAGACGAAGAAGTTCTTCGCGGCCTGCGCGCCGAACTTCTGGGTGACGCGCTCCTGGATGGCGGGCAGGAAGCGGCGGTTCCAGGTGGTGCGCGGGATGTGGACGGCGGTGTCGACCCGGAAGCCGTCGACCCCCATGTCGATGTACTTGTTGTAAGCCCCGATCAGATAGTTCTGCACCGGCGCGGACTCGGTGTTGAAGTCGGCCAGATCGTCGTGCAGCCAGCAGGAACGGGAGTCCTCACCCTCCCAGTTGCCGATCCAGCAGTTGTGGTAGAGCGACTTCGGGAACATGCCGGACGTGGGGTTCGGCCACTGGCAGTTGTAGATGCGGTAGCCCTCCGGGGAGGTGTACTGGGTCGGGGTGCCCCAGTTGACGCAGGTGTTGCCGGTCGGCTCGGCCGTCGACCACAGGTCGCCGTTGTAGTACGACTTCCCGGACTTCGGCTCCACGGTCAGTCCGTCGTACTCGAAGGAGGCGTTGGGCTCGTCGTAGTGCCAGCTCCACTGGCTGTCGCGGACGCCGTACACCTTCGGGGTGAACAGGCCCTTGGCGCCCCAGCGGGAGGAGTGGTTGTAGACGACGTCCTGGTAGATCTTCATGCCCTTGGCGTGGGCCGCGTTGATCAGGTCCTGGTACGAGGCGCCGGCCGACTCCAGGCGGGCGTCCACCTTGTAGAAGTCGTAGCCGTGGTAGCCGTGGTAGTCGTAGTCGGACCGGTTGAGCACGACGGGCGTGATCCAGACGGCGGAGAAGCCGAGCCCCTTGATGTAGTCGAGCTTGTTCACCAGACCCTTGAAGTCGCCCCGGAACATGGGGTCGTCGTTCGCGGCGTTGCCCGACTTCGTGTGCTGGCTCCCGCCCCGGTTGTTCGACGTGTCGCCGTCGTTGAAGCGGGCGGTCAGGACGAAGTAGATCGGGTCCTTGCGCGGGTCAGTGGCGAGCGGACGGCCCGGGTCGGGTGCCGGCGGCGCGGCGCCGGTGGTCGCCTGCGCCGGAGCGGAGGAGGCCGAGGCGTTCCCCGCCGCGTCGAGGGCCTTGATCGTGTAGGTGTAGGCGGTCCGCTCCTCCAGACCGGTGTCGGAGAAGACGGTGGAGCCCACGTCGGTGACCACTGTGCCGCGCGTGCCGCCGGTGCGGGTCACCTGATAGCCCGTCACCCCCTTGTCGTCGCTCGACGGCTGCCAGGTCAGGACGACGGAGGTGCCGTCGGCGCTCGCGGCGAGTCCGGCGGGCACGGTCGGCGCCTGGGTGTCAGGGACCTCGGCGGCGCACGGGTTCGCGGCGTTGCTCGTGACGACCTTGTCCTCGACCGTGGTCGTGCCGGCGGCGAGCGCGTAGTTCGCGCCGTTGTTGTTGTCCCAGACGCCGTTGCCGTTGTTGAAGACCGCGCTCATGGCGGTGGCCGCGCCCAGGTCGACGGTCCGCTTCCACCAGCCGGTGCAGGCGGCCTCCATGCCGATGCCCGGGACGGTGGTCCAGGCGCCGCCGGCCGGGGCGTAGTGCAGGTTGGCGGTGGTCCAGCCGAGGGCGGCCGTGGAGTAGTAGACGGTGGCCTGGCTGCCGGGCTCGGTCGGTTCGCCCGGGTCGTCGGCGCACGGGTCGGAGTGGGCGACCACGCCGTCCTTGACCGTGAGGGTCCCGGTGCCCAGGTCGTAGTTCGCGCCGCCGTTGTTGTCCCAGGTGCCGGCGCCGTTGGTGAAGGTCGCCTGCAGTCCCTCGGCGGAGCCCAGGGCGACCGTCTTCTTCACCCAGTCCGTGCAGGCCGCCTCCATCGCGACGCCGGGGACGGTGGTCCAGGCGCCGCCGTCGGGCGCGTAGTGGAGGTTGTGGGCCGACCAGTTCTTCGTCTTCGTGTAGTAGAAGACCGTCGCGGTGTTCTCGGCGGCCGCGGCGGGCGCCGCGGACACGTGGGGCGGCTCGGCCGGGGGTGCGGCGGAGAGCAGCCCGAGCAGGCAGGCGGCGGCCACGGCCGCCGCTGGGGCGGGTCCGAACCGCCGGAAGGGGGTGCGTCGCATGCGTCTCTTCTCCGGAGCGGCGCCGCGACGGGGAGGTCGTGGCGAGTTCTGAAAGATTGACCGGCAAGTTGCTGCAAGCGCTTGCGACAGCGAAAGTTACCCGTGCATGACAGAGCGGTAAAGAGTCCCGACGCGATTCGTCGTGGGCGGGGGGCCGCCCGCCCACGCAAGGGCCTGTGCGGTGCCCGGGGCGCGTGCCGCATAGAGTCGACACCGGCTCGGGGCGGGCGCCTGACCGGCGCACCGGACCCGCGCCCGCGCCCGTACCGCCGAAACCACCCCGAGGAGCACTCCGTGACCGACGAGGCGTCCATCGCCCTGCAACAGCAGATCGCCCGGGAACTCGAGGTTTCCCCGACCTTCGATCCGCTCGCCGAGATCGAGCGCCGGGTGGCCTTCCTCACCGAGCGTCTCACCTCCACGGGACTGCGCAGCCTCGTGCTCGGGATCAGCGGCGGCGTCGACTCCACGACCGCCGGCCGCCTCTGCCAGCTGGCCGTGGAGCGGGCCCGTACCGCCGGACACGACGCCACCTTCTACGCCATGCGCCTGCCGTACGGCGTCCAGGCGGACGAGAAGGACGCCCAGCTCGCCCTGGGCTTCATCGCCGCCGACCGGGTGCTGACCGTGGACGTCCGGCCGGCGAGCGACGCGGCCCTCGACGCCGCCCTGTCCGGGGGTGTGACCTTCCGGGACGCCCACCACCAGGACTTCGTCCAGGGCAACATCAAGGCCCGGCAGCGGATGATCGCGCAGTACGCCGTCGCGGGCGCCCACGACGGTCTCGTCGTCGGCACCGACCACGCCGCCGAGGCCGTCTCCGGCTTCTTCACCAAGTACGGCGACGGCGCGGCCGACGTCGTCCCCCTGACCGGCCTGACCAAGCGCCGGGTGCGGGCCGTCGCCGAGGCCCTCGGCGCCCCCTCCGAGCTGGTGTGGAAGACGCCCACGGCCGACCTGGAGACCCTCGACCCGGGCAAGCCCGACGAGGACGCGCTCGGGGTGACGTACGACGACATCGACGACTTCCTGGAGGGCAAGCCGGTCGGCGAGGCCGCCTTCGCCTCGATCGTCCGCCGCTACGAGCTCACCGACCACAAGCGGCGGCTGCCGATCGCTCCTTGAGGGTGACGTGCGACGACCATCCGGACGCGAGCCCGCGTGGCGCGCGTCCGGAGGGTGGTCGGCTTGGTGTGCCCTCGGAAATCCCGAACGGCACACGCGAAGGAGACAACCGCATGTTCGGACAGTCGAAGGCGTTCAGCGGCTTCTCGGTCGACGATCTCGGCAAGGCCCGCCAGTTCTACGGCGACACCCTCGGCCTCCAGGTGGAGGAGACCGGAGAGGGGGAGATGCGGATGCTCACGATCAAGCTGGGGAGCGGCGCGAATGTCTTCGTCTATCCCAAGGACAGCCACACGCCCGCCTCCTTCACGATCCTGAACTTCCCGGTGGACGACATCGAGACCGCCGTGGACGAGCTCGGGAAGCGGGGCATCAGCCTGGAGCGCTACCCGGAGTTCACGCACGACGCCAAGGGCATCGTCAAGGGCCCCGAGGGTCCGGCGGCGATCGCCTGGTTCACCGACCCGGCGGGCAACGTCCTCTCCGTCATCCAGGAGAACTGAGCCGTACGGCGACGGCCCGGCCCCATGCGCGGGGGGCGGGCCGGGGGCGGTCGGGCGGCGCCCAACCCCGCG
>NZ_JBHWJZ010000038.1:0-63873 GCF_042731085.1 Streptomyces sp. NPDC059875 | reverse complement strand
AGGGGGGACCCTGTGGGAGAGTAGGACGCCGCCGAACAATCATTGTGGGAAAGCCCCGCACCTTCTGGTGCGGGGCTTTTCTGCGTTCTGGATCAGTACCGAACTGTGGGGCTCCCTTCCGGGAGCCCCACTGGTGTTTTCAGAGGCGGCCGGCCGCCTTGAGTGCGAGGTAGGCGTCCGCCAGTGCGGGCGCGAGATTGTCAGGGGTGGCGTCCACGACCGTGACGCCGTGGCGGCGGAGTTGGTCAGCCGTGCGGTGGCGCTGGGCCTGGGCCTGGGTGGCCGCGGCGGCCTCGTAGACGCCGTCGATCGTGCCGCGGTTCGCTGCCATGTGGGCCGTGTGCGGATCGGCGACGGAGGCCACGAGGACCGTGTGGCGCTGGGTGAGCTGAGGGAGGACCGGGAGAAGGCCCTCCTCGATCGGGGCCGCGTCGAGGCTGGTGAGCAGGACGAGGAGCGAGCGGCGCGGGGCCCGGGCCAGTGCCGTGGCGGCCAGGGAGCGGGCGTCCGTCTCCACGAGCTCGGGCTCGAGCGGGGCGAGGGCGTTGACCACTGCGGGCAGGACGTCGGCGGCCGAGCGGCCTTGGACCTGGGCGCGCAGGCGGCGGTCGTAGGCCAGGAGGCCGACGCGGTCGCCGGCTCGGGAGGCGAGCGCGGTGAGGAGCAGTGCGGCGTCCATCGCGGCGTCGAGGCGGGGGACGTCTCCGACGCGGCCCGCGGACGTACGGCCGGTGTCGAGCACGATCAGGATGTGGCGGTCGCGCTCCGGGCGCCAGGTGCGGACGGCAACGGTGGTCTGGCGGGCCGTTGCCCGCCAGTCGATGGAGCGGGTGTCGTCACCGGGGACGTACTCGCGGAGGCTGTCGAATTCCGTGCCTTCGCCGCGGGTGAGGACGCTGGTGCGGCCGTCGAGTTCGCGGAGGCGGGCCAGTCGTGAGGGCAGGTGTTTGCGGCTGGTGAACGGCGGCAGCACGCGGACGGTCCACGGGACGTCGTGGTTGCCCTGTCGGGCGGCCAGGCCGAGGGGGCCGTAGGAGCGGACGGTGACGCGCTCCGCGTGGCGGTCGCCGCGGCGGGTGGGGCGCAGGGCCGTGGTGATCCGGCGGCGTTCGCCGGCGGGCACGGTGAGCTTGTGCCGGGAGGCGGCCTGGTCGGTGCCGGGGAGCCAGCTGCTCGGCGGCCAGGCGTCGCGGAGTTGGGCGCGCAGGCGTCGTCGGGAGGTGTTGGTGACGGTGAGCTGAACGTCCGCCGCGTCACCCAGTCGAACTGTTGTGTCACCGCTTCGGGTGAACTGCAGCGTTCGCACTGGCGCGGCCATCGCGTAGTCGCACAGAATTGCGAGTGAGAGGGGCGCGTTCACCGCGAGCATCCCCGTCCAAGTGGGGGCGAGGATGCCCACGGGCAGCGATCCGAGGGCGGCGAGCAGTGCGGTTCGTCCGGTGAGGGCCATGGGGCGCCGTTCTCAGCGGGGTACGGGGACGTGGGCGAGGATCGAGTTGATGACGGAGTCGGCGGTGACTCCTTCCATCTCGGCCTCGGGCCGCAGCTGGATGCGGTGACGCAGGGTGGGCAGGGCCAGGGCCTTCACATCGTCCGGGGTGACATAGTCCCGGCCGGTGAGCCAGGCCCAGGCGCGGGCGGTGGAGAGCAGGGCGGTGGCACCTCGGGGGGAGACACCGAGGGTGAGTGAGGGGGATTCACGCGTGGCACGACAGATATCGACGACATAGCCGGCGATCTCGGGGGACACCGAGGTCTTGGCGACGGCCTCGCGGGCGGCCTCGAGTTCGGCGGGGCCGGCGACCGGACGGACTCCGGCGGCCTGGAGGTCGCGGGGGTTGAAGCCGTTCGCATGCCGGGTCAGGACGTTGATCTCGTCCTCGCGCGAGGGCAGCGGGACGGTCAGCTTCAGCAGGAACCGGTCGAGCTGGGCCTCGGGGAGCGGGTAGGTGCCCTCGTACTCGACCGGGTTCTGGGTCGCGGCGACCAGGAACGGGTCGGGGAGCGGGCGGGGGGTGCCGTCGACGGTGACCTGGCGCTCCTCCATGGCCTCCAGGAGCGAGGACTGGGTCTTGGGAGGGGTGCGGTTGATCTCGTCGGCGATCAGCAGGTTGGTGAAGACAGGACCGGGCTGGAAGGAGAACTCAGCGGTACGGGCGTCGTAGACCAGTGAGCCGGTGACGTCGCTCGGCATCAGGTCGGGGGTGAACTGGACGCGCTTGGTGTCGAGTTCGAGGGTGGCGGCGAGCGCGCGGACGAGCAGCGTCTTGGCGACGCCGGGGACGCCTTCGAGGAGGACGTGGCCCCGGCAGAGCAGGGCGACGACGAGTCCGGTGACGGCGGGGTCCTGGCCGACCACCGCCTTCGCGATCTCGGTGCGCAGGGCCTCCAGGGAGGCGCGGGCGCTGTCCGAGTTCGTAGCGGTCTCGGGGGTCGGGGCGCTCATGAGGTGCGTACCTCTCTTTCGAGGGCGTCGAGTTGGTCTGCCAGGCGGATCAGGGCGGCGTCGTCGGCGGGAGCCGGGCCGAAGAGCAGGTCCCGTGGGTCTGCGGCCGTCTCGGAGAGTCGGGCCGAGAGCGCGGGGAGCAGGATCTCGGGGGAGTGGGCGTCCTGGGAGGCAACGCCGAGGAGGGGGGCGATCCGGGTGCGGGTCGCGGTGCGCAGCACGGCGGCGGCGCGGTCGCGGGCGTTCCCCCGGCGGTAGAGGCGGGCGCGTCCCTCGGTGGCCTCGGAGGCGCGGATGGCGACCGGGAGACGTTCGGTCACGAGAGGGCCGAGGCGCCGGGCTCGCCAGACGGCGGCGAGTAGGGCGGCGAGGGCGAGTTGGAGGGTGCCCCAGAGCCAGCCCGAGGGGATGAGCGAGAGGAAGCTGTCGGTGACGTCGGAGGACTGGCCCTCGGGGGCGCCCTCGGCGAGGGAAGCATCGGAGAGGGAGGGGAGGTACCAGACGAGATGAGCGCGGGAGCCGAGGAGTTGCAGGGCGAGGGAGGCGTTGCCCTGCTTGTCGAGTCGCTCGTTGTAGAGGATGTCGGCGGAGCCGAGGAGCACCGTGTCGCCGCCGCCGGAGTTTGGGACCCTGAGCAGGTGCGGCTGCCCGTCGCTGGGGTAACAGCTGTCGGCCGTGCCGATTCCGGTGGCGTACCGCTCGCCGCCGATGTCGACGCTGCCGGCGCGGGCGGCGGCGGGCAGGGAGCAGTGGGGCTCACGGGCCTTCACCGAGGTGCTGGTGCTGGTGGTGACGCCGGGGGCCAGGGTGCCGACGGACGGGCTGCCCGCGCCGACGAGGACGGTGCGGCTCTGGGACGCCGTCATGACCTGGTGCAGCGTGGACTGCTGGTGGTTCGTCAGCAGATCCGGGGTGGCGACCAGGAGTGTGCTGTCGGCTCCGGTGGCGGCGGTGATCTCGTCGAGGGTGGTGACCACCTGGACGGTGACGCCCTGGGCCTTGAGGATCTCGGCGACGGCCCGGCTGCCGTTGGGGTCGGCGGAGCGGGGGTCGAGGCGGCCGTGGTGGTCGGCGGAGCGCACGGTCGCCAGGACGATGCCGCCGATGAGGATCAGGGCGAGGACGAGGAGCGCCCCGCGGGCCCGGGTCCAGATCTGACGGGGGGTGAGAGAGGCCGAGGTGGTGCTGGTGCGCGTTCGGCTCATTCGGGTGCCCCCGCGGCGGCGGTGTCGAGGGTGGGCCTGGTCCGCTCCAGGGAGGCGTCCAGCTCCTCGATGCGGCGGTACGCGGGCTCGTCGGCGGTGCGGCCACCGTATGTGACGTCGTCGAAGGAGCGGGCGGCGGCGCGGAGTTCGTCCGTGTGGGAGGGCAGGGAACGGCCCGCCTCGGCGGCGGCCTCGTCGGCGGTGCGGCCGGGGCGCGGGTCGAGGAGGGTGCGCTCCTCCAGGGAGCGGACGATCGCCCGCATCCGCTCCTGGACGGCCTGGTTCCAGCGGCCGGCGGCGGCGTGTCGGGCGGCGGCGGCCCGGTGCTCGTCGGCGGTGCGGGGGCCGTCGTCGAACAGTGAGTCCCCTGTGGTGGGGGTTCGCTGCGGAGTGCCGAGCCGCCACCAGAGCGCGCCGACCAGGGCGAGCACGACCACGACGATCACGAGAAGTCCGAGCAGGCCGCCGGGGGTTGCCCCGGAGGCCGTGGCGAAGAGGCTGCCGACCCACTCCCAGAAGCGGTCGAGGCCGCGTTCGAGCAGGCTGGGGTCGTTCTCGTGGTACATCGGCTTGGACAGTTCCCGCTCCGCCGCCTCCTGGGCGGGGACGCGGGGGATGTCCACCGGTACGTCGTCGGCGTACCGGATCGGCAGCCGCGCCGTGATCGTGCCCCCCGTGGTCTGCACCCCGTCAGCTCCCGGTGGCCCGGTCGCCGGGTGCGGGGCCGTAGCCGGGGAGGCCGGCGGCCCGGGCGAGTTCGAGGTCCAGGGCCTCGCGGCGGATGCGCTGGTCCACGTAGAGGAGGACGGTGACGCCGGCGGAGATCGGGTAGGTGATCGCGCTGGTGATGACACCGCCGATGCCGGTGATGATCAGGAACGACCAGCCGAACTCGGGGGTGGAGCCGGAGACCAGGCCGCTGAAGCCTTCGCCGTCGACGGCGAAGGCGACGATCGCGAACGGGACCGCGATGATCATCGCCACGAGGAGGAGCAGCAGCTGTGTCAGCAGCGTGATGCCGAAGATGCGCCACCAGGAGCCCTGGACGAGCTTGGCCGAGCGCTTCATCGACTGGAGGACGCCCTGTCGCTCCAGCATCAGGGCCGACGAGGACAGACTGAAGCGGACCATCAGCCAGACGACGACGACCAGGCCGGCCAGAGCACCGAGGACGGCGAGCGCGCCGCCGGCCTCGTCGCCGAGGAGGATTCCGGGCAGCATGGCGACGAACACGATGGCCGCGCTCATCGCAGGCAGCAGCAGCGTCAGCCCGAGGAGCCCGAGCAGCCGGGGCCGGGACTCCTGCCAGGCGGCACCGATCGAGACCGGGCGGCCCAGGACCGCGCGGCTGATGACCACGGTGAGGAGTGCGGCGCTCACCAGGGTGGCCATCAGCATGATGAGGATCGCGGGGATCGAGCCGATCAGCGTCGCCTGCATGGACTCGCCGAGCTGCGCCAGGGCCTCGTCCGGAGAGGCGTCCGGGTCGAGCGCGGGCGGCGTCGGGACCAGGAAGCGCTGGGCGAGGATGTCGGCGACCTGCGAGATCACGGAGACGGTGACCGTGATCGCCAGGACCGTGCGCCAGTAGGTACGCATCGTCGACACGGCGCCGTCGAGGATCTCGCCCATGCCCAGGGGGCGCAGCGGGATCACACCGGGCTTGGCGGCCGGCGGCTTGCCCCAGTTTCCGTGCTGCGGAGGACCGCCCCAGCCCTGGCCGGGCTGAGGTGCGGGGGCCTGGCCGGGGACGGGGGCCGTCGGCGGGGACCACTGTCCGGCGGGCGGCTGGTCCTTGGACCACTGGGGGGCGGAGCCGTTCGCGTCACCGGGCGTCGCGGGCCGGGGAACCCCGGAACCGTCCTGGCCGTCGGAGGGAGCAGATCCGGGCGAGGTCCAGCCCGGAGTGTCGTTCACGGTCGTCCACCTCGAGGAATGGTCGCGGGGCCGGCTCGGCGAGCCGGCACGGTCACAAGGGCCGCTCTCCTGTGCGGGCGGCGGGCCGTGAGCCATCGTGCCACGAGGGGCCCGCCGTTGGGCGGGGGTCGCTGCCTCCATTCTCGCCTTCGATACGGGCGTTCAGGGGGCAGACTGGGACGTTGGAGACCACGTCGGTCGAGTCTTCGTGCCGGTCGCTGCCAAGGGGCGGAGCCCCGCGAAATGGCCGGGGCCGCTCCATGGGCCGGGCGAGGCGGGTCAGGGTACGGTTCAGGACGGCCGACGGGGGCTACGGGGGTGACATCCATGTCTGACATCAGCACCCACGGACAGGAGCGGCCAACGGTGGACGATCACAGACGTCGCCGCTGGTCAGTGAGGTATCTCACCAGTCGCCTTGAGACTGATACGGAAATGGGATGATGTCGATATGAAGGGACGCGTTCTTGTCGTCGACGACGACACCGCACTGGCCGAGATGCTCGGGATTGTGCTGCGGGGTGAAGGGTTCGAGCCGTCGTTCGTAGCGGACGGTGATAAGGCGCTCGCCGCATTCCGTGAGGCCAAGCCGGACCTGGTGCTGCTGGACCTCATGCTGCCCGGTAGGGACGGCATCGAGGTGTGCCGGCTCATCAGGGCCGAGTCCGGTGTACCCATCGTCATGCTGACGGCCAAGAGCGACACCGTCGACGTGGTGGTGGGGCTCGAGTCCGGGGCCGACGACTACATCGTCAAGCCGTTCAAGCCGAAGGAGCTCGTCGCCCGTATCCGGGCGCGGCTGCGGAGGTCGGAGGAGCCCGCGCCGGAGCAGCTCGCCATCGGCGATCTGGTCATCGACGTGGCCGGTCACTCGGTGAAGCGGGACGGGCAGTCCATCGCCCTGACGCCGCTCGAGTTCGACCTGCTCGTCGCGCTGGCCCGTAAGCCGTGGCAGGTGTTCACCCGTGAGGTCCTGCTGGAGCAGGTCTGGGGCTACCGGCATGCCGCCGACACCCGGCTGGTGAACGTGCACGTCCAGCGACTGCGCTCGAAGGTCGAGAAGGATCCCGAGCGCCCGGAGATCGTGGTGACCGTGCGCGGTGTCGGGTACAAGGCGGGGCCGAGCTGATATGAGCGTAGGCAGTACTGCTCCGAAGCCCGGGGACCCGGGAGTCCGGTCGGGGCGGGCTGCCGGACCGAGGCGGGGGGGCTCGCGATTCGGCCGCCTGTTCCATGGCGGACGTCTGCTCCAGGACGGGGCGCCGGGTGGACCGGTGCTCCGGCTCTTCGCACGCTGGGTGCGTCGTCCGCTGCTGCCCGCCGTACGGCTGTGGCGGCGCAACATCCAGCTGCGGGTCGTCGCGGGCACCCTGCTCATGTCGCTCGGCGTGGTGCTGCTGCTCGGCCTGGTCGTCATAGGCCAGGTCCGCAACGGTCTGCGCGACGCCAAGGAGCAGGCCGCCCAGAGCCAGGCCGCCGGCGGTTTCTCGGCTGCCCAGGACAAGGCGGCGACGACCCCCTATGTGCCCGGCGGGCAGGACGGCGGCCGCGCCGGTGCCTCGCTGACCTGGCGTTCCACGCTGGTCGAGCAGCTCGCCAGTGGTGGCCAGAGCGCGTACAACGTGGTCGCCCTGTCCCTGGAGGACTCGGACGGGCCCGCGAGCCGTGGCGCCCGCGCCTCCGGCGAGGTCGACCCGGCCACGAGCATCCCCGACGACCTGCGGCACTCCGTGGCCCAGGGCGCGGGCACCTTCCAGACGTACACCCGGATCCACTACACCAACGGCAAGGACTCCGAGGCGGGGCTCGTCGTCGGCAAGCGGCTCAACGACGCCGAGGGCACCCAGTACGAGCTGTACTACCTCTTCCCGCTGACGCACGAGGAGGACTCCCTCGCCCTGGTGAAGGGCACGCTGGCGACCGCCGGGCTGTTCGTGGTCGTGCTGCTCGGTGCCATCGCCTGGCTGGTGGTGCGCCAGATCGTCACGCCCGTGCGGATGGCGGCGGGCATCGCCGAGCGGCTCTCGGCGGGCCGCCTCCAGGAACGGATGAAGGTCACCGGCGAGGACGACATCGCCCGGCTCGGTGAGGCCTTCAACAAGATGGCGCAGAGCCTCCAGCTGAAGATCCAGCAGCTGGAGGAGCTCTCACGGATGCAGCGGCGCTTCGTCTCGGACGTGTCGCACGAGCTGCGTACCCCGCTGACGACGGTACGGATGGCGGCGGACGTCATCCACGAGGCCCGGGTCGACTTCGACCCCGTCACGGCGCGCTCCGCCGAGCTGCTCGGCGATCAGCTCGACCGCTTCGAGTCGCTGCTCGCCGATCTGCTGGAGATCAGCCGGTTCGACGCGGGCGCCGCGGCGCTGGAGGCCGAGCCGATAGACCTGCGCCAGGTCGTCCGGCGGGTGATCGGCGGTGCCGAGCCGCTCGCCGAGCGCAAGGGCGGCCGGATCGTGGTCGTCGGCGACGAGCAGCCGGTCGTGGCCGAGGCGGACGCCCGCCGGGTCGAGCGGGTGCTGCGCAACCTCGTCGTCAACGCCGTCGAGCACGGCGAGGGCAAGGACGTCATCGTCCGGCTGGCCGCCGCGGGCGGCGCGGTCGCGGTCGCGGTGCGGGACTACGGCGTGGGCCTCAAGCCGGGCGAGGCGACCCGGGTCTTCAACCGGTTCTGGCGGGCGGACCCGGCACGCGCGCGTACCACCGGCGGTACGGGCCTGGGCCTGTCGATCGCGGTGGAGGACGCGCGGCTGCACGGAGGCTGGCTCCAGGCGTGGGGCGAGCCCGGCGGTGGCTCGCAGTTCCGGCTGACCCTGCCGCGGACGGCGGACGAGCCGTTGCGCGGGTCCCCGATCCCGCTGGAGCCGGAGGACTCACGGCGTAATCGTGAGCAGGCGGCCGCCGGGCCGCGGGAGTCGGAGAACGGCACACGCCGGGTGACGCTGCCGGTGCAGCCCGTGGGGGACCGTCCGGCCCTGTCCGTACCGCCGCGGATGCCCGTGGTGCCGCGGGCCATGGCGGATCCGACGGCCCTGCCGGGCAGTGGTGCGCGGGTGGTCGCGCGGACGGCGGCCGAGGCCGACAGCGGTGAGGCGATGGCGTCGGCGAACGCCGAGGGGGAGGACGGAACAGGTGAGCGCTGACGCCCGAGGACTGCGGTCGTCCGGTGTCGTGCGGGCAGGTGTGCTGCTCGCCGGCGGTGGTCTGCTGGTGACCGGTTGCGCGACGATGCCCGACAGCGGGGACGTACGGAGTGTGAAGGCGTCCAACCCGGGCGACTCGCAGGTCCGGGTGTACGCCGTGCAGCCGCGGGAGAACGCGGAGCCCGACGAGATCGTCGACGGCTTCCTGGAGGCCATGACCAGTGACGACCCCGGTTTCGCCACGGCCCGGAAGTATCTGACCAAGGACGCCGCGCGCTCCTGGAAGCCCGCGCAGAGCATCACCGTGCTCACCACGGCGCCCGACCGTGAGCAGGCCGACCGGCTCGCGGACCCGGAGAGCCAGGGGCGGACGTATCCGATCCGCGGCCGGCAGATCGCCACGGTGGACGCCCGGCACGCGTACCAGCCGATGAGCCCTGCCGAGTACAAGGACTTCATCCACGTGGTGCAGCAGCCCACCGCCGACGGCAAGGGCAAGGAGTGGCGCATCGACCACCTGCCGTCGGGGCTGGTGCTCAGTGAGGCCGACTTCCAGCGCAACTACCGCTCCGTCAACAAGTACTACTTCGCCTCGGGGGAGGACTGGGTCGTCGCCGACCCGGTCTACATCCGGCAGCGGCAGGACCCGGTGACCCGGATGGATCCGGTGACCCAGACCGTGAAGGCGCTGCTTGAGGGGCCCACGAACTGGCTTAAGCCGGCCGTGGATTCGCGTTTCCCCTCCGGTACGGCGCTGAAGGAGGGCGTCACCACGCTCGCGACGGACGACCAGTCCACGCTGAAGGTGCCGCTCAACGCCAAGGCGGACCGGGTGGGCGGCGAGGTGTGCCGGCGGATGGCGGCTCAGTTGCTGTTCACGCTCGGCGATCTGACGTCCGTACGGGTCGAGCAGGTGGAGCTGCAGCGTGCCGACGGCGGGCGGCTGTGCGTGCTGTCCAAGGCGCAGGCGGAGGAGTTCGCCCCGGTGCACGATTCGGGCAGGGCGGAGAACCCGTTCTTCGTCGACGAGCACGGCCTGTTGAAGACGCTGCCGGTCGGCGGCAAGGAGGACGCGGAGGCGGACGCGACGCTGGGGCCGTTCGGCAAGGGCGTGATGCCGCTGCGGTCGGTCGCGGTGGACCGTGAGGAGAGCCGGGCGGCCGGGGTCGGCAAGGACGGGCGGGAGCTGCGCGTCGCGTCGATCCTCTCCGATGACGAGCTGCCCCCCGCGCTGGTGTCGAGCGGTGCGGTGCGGCCCGAGGACCGGTTGTCCGCGCCGAGCTGGGACGGGCGGGGCGATCTGTGGGTGGCGGACCGCGACCCGGTGAAGCCGCGCCTGTGGGTCGTCCCGGGCGGTGACGGGGAGCCCGTCGAGGTCCGGGCCCCCTGGCTCGCGGACGGGGCGCGGGTCGAGTCGCTGCGGGTCTCCGCGGACGGTGTACGGATCGCGCTGCTGCTGAAGGAGAAGGACGGCCGCACCACCCTGAAGATCGGCCGGGTGGAGCGCGAGGGCGGCGGGACGCAGCAGACCGTGTCGGTGGCGGATCTGCAGCCCGTGGCGCCGCGGATGGAGGCCGTCACCGCCGTGTCCTGGGCCGGTCCGAGCCGGCTGGTCGTGGTCGGCAAGGAGGCGGGCGGGGTCCAGCAGGTCCGCTACATCCAGACGGACGGTGCGACCTCTACGGCCTCGGTGCTGCCGGGCCTGAACGGGGTGACGGCGGTCGCCGCGCCGAACGACGAGCGCGCTCCGGTGGTCGCCGACTCGGGCAACGACGGCATCGTGCGGCTGATGCCGGGCGCGAACTGGCAGCGGATGATCAAGGTCGCGGGCTCCGCACCGGTCTATCCGGGGTAGCCGCCGACGTACCGCCGGCCGGTCACCCGCCCGGCCCAGCGCCGTCCCACCGGCGCCGGCCAGCCCCCGCAGCCTCTTTGTCCACAGGGGTGGCCGGAGGGGACCGGCAGGAGGACAGTGGAGCCATGCGGGGGTGGTTGCGCGAGATCGCCGGACTGGTGCTGCCGGTCGCCTGCGGAGGCTGCGGCAGGCCCCGTACGGAGCTGTGCCCGCGGTGCCGGGAGGAGCTGGCAGGCCCCGGCCCTCGCCGGGTACGGCCCGTTCCCGAGCCGGCCGGACTGCCGGTCGTCCATGCCACTGCGCCCTATGCCGACGCCGTACGGTCCGTGCTCCTGGCCCACAAGGAGCGCGGCGCGCTGTCCCTCGCCGGACCCCTGGGGTTCGCCCTCGCCGACGCCGTGGAGGCTGCTGCAGGGCGCTGTGACGCCTCGGAGGCCGGCCCCCTTCTCCTGGTACCGGTGCCCTCGTCATGTCGCTCGGTGCGGGCGCGTGGCCACGATCCGACCCGGCGCATCGCGCTGGCCGCGGCGGGCCGGCTGCGCGGTCGGGGGCGGGCCGCCCGGGTGATTCCGGTGCTGCGCCAGCGCCGGCCCGTGGCGGACCAGTCGGGGCTCGGTGCCCGTGGGCGGTTCGCCAATCTGGCCGGGGCGTTGGAGGTCGTGGCCGGCGGCGCACGGCTCATGGAGGGCGGGCGGGTGGTGCTCGTGGACGATCTGATGACCACGGGTGCCTCGTTGACGGAGGCGGCGCGGGCACTGAGTGCCGTACACCTGCCGTTCATTCGAGGGCGGAGCGCGGGCACGGCGCAAAACGGCGCGGCGGAAAGCGGATTCGTACGGCCCGCGGCGGCGGTAGTCGCATGTTCTCCGTCGTCGTTCGAGATAAACCGGAACTGATGGAGATCTTGCATCGTTGCAGGTGGTGAGAGGTGAAAACACCCGAACGGAGGTATGTGGCTGCAGCGGGTGCCGACACCCGTCCGAACGAGCTATGTTCGGTTGTGAGGAATGGCGAATGCTACGCCTCAGCGAATGCACGGGTGCGCCTACAGGACAGGAGTTCAGGGCGAATTAACCTCGGGTCGGTGGGGTGGGGATCTTGCCGGCTGGGGAGGAGGAGGTGAAAGTCGCCAAGTCCGAGGCTCCGGCATTCACCGGAGTCTGGTGCAAAGGGAGATGCTCAGCGGCCCAGGAGCCGTTCTGAGCGATCCGGGAACGGAGTTCTGCGTGGACATCGTCGTCAAGGGCCGCAAGACCGAGGTGCCCGAGCGGTTCCGCAAGCACGTGGCCGAGAAGCTGAAGCTGGAGAGAATCCAGAAGCTCGACGGCAAGGTGATCAGCCTCGACGTCGAGGTGTCCAAGGAGCACAACCCGCGGCAGGCCGACAGGTCCGACCGTGTGGAGATCACCCTCCACTCCCGAGGCCCGGTGATCCGGGCAGAAGCGGCGGCAGGCGACCCGTACGCAGCGCTGGACCTCGCCAGCGACAAGCTCGAGGCGCGACTGCGCAAGCAGCACGACAAGAGGTACACCCGCCGTGGCAACGGCAGGCTGTCGGCGGCCGAGGTCGCCGATGTGGTGCCGGGCGTCGCCCAGCTCAACGGAAGCGGCGAGCTCGTGAGCGAGGAGTCCGGCGGGGTGCCCACCACGATGATGGGCTCGATCGAAGTGCAGGGCGAAGGCCCGCTGGTGGTCCGCGAGAAGACCCACAGCGCCGCCCCGATGACCCTCGACCAGGCGCTCTACGAGATGGAGCTCGTCGGTCACGACTTCTACCTGTTCGTCGACTCCGACACCAAGCAGCCGAGTGTCGTCTACCGGCGGCACGCGTACGACTACGGCGTCATCCATCTGGAGAGCGACCCGCTCGCCGAGGGCGGCGGCGCCGGTGGTGCCCTCGGCGGCTGACCCGCAGCCGCAGCACCACACCCCACTCTGTCCGTCACGGTGCCCCTGGAGCGCCCCTTGCGCCCCCAGGGGCACCCCCGTGCGATCCCGTGGTGACCACGGGATCACCGCGCCGTCGTCCGGGCATGAAATCATGGCGTGCACGCCAACCGCTGCTTTGAGAGCAGTGGTTGGAGGACCGAACACGAATTCAGGCCACGGCCTTCAGGGGGAGGAACGATGGCGGACAGCTTCGGGCCGGTGCACAGCGGGCGAGAGCCCAATGGCGCGGCCACCCCGGAGGGATCGGATTCGGACAGCGGGGAGTCCCGCAAGGAGCCGATCCGGGTCCTCGTGGTGGACGACCACGCCCTTTTCCGCCGAGGCCTCGAGATCGTCCTCGCCCAGGAGGAGGACATCCAGGTCGTCGGCGAGGCGGGAGACGGGGCGGAGGCCGTCGACAAGGCCGCCGACCTGCTGCCCGATATCGTGCTGATGGACGTCCGGATGCCGAAGCGCGGCGGTATCGAGGCCTGCACCTCCATCAAGGAGGTGGCCCCCAGTGCGAAGATCATCATGCTGACGATCAGCGACGAGGAGGCCGATCTCTATGATGCGATCAAGGCGGGCGCGACCGGGTATCTCCTGAAGGAGATCTCCACCGACGAGGTCGCCACCGCGATTCGCGCGGTGGCCGACGGCCAGTCGCAGATCAGCCCCTCGATGGCGTCCAAGCTCCTCACCGAGTTCAAGTCGATGATCCAGCGGACGGACGAGCGCCGGCTGGTCCCGGCGCCCCGGCTGACCGACCGCGAGCTGGAAGTCCTCAAGCTCGTCGCGACCGGGATGAACAACCGGGACATCGCCAAGGAGTTGTTCATCTCCGAGAACACGGTGAAGAACCACGTCCGCAACATCCTGGAGAAGCTGCAACTGCACTCCAGGATGGAGGCGGTCGTCTACGCGATGAGGGAGAAGATCCTCGAGATCCGCTGAGCCGGAAAGATCCTCGAGATCAGGTGAGCGCGGCCGTCAGCGGGGCGATCAGCTCCGGGCGGTCCGCGCGCTCGATCCGTACCGCGTCGCAGCCCACCCACTCGGCCGCCTCGCGCAGCGCCTGTGCCATCGGAGCGACCGCCTTGGGGGAGTCCAGCGACACCTGCCGGGCCACCAGCGTCCTGCCCTCGCGCGCCGGGTCGACACGGCCCAGAAGCTTCCCGCCCGACAGCAACGGCATGGCGAAGTAGCCGTACACCCGCTTCTGCTTCGGCACGTACGCCTCCAGGCGGTGTGTGAAACCGAAGATCCGCTCCGTGCGCGGCCGCTCCCAGATCAGCGAGTCGAACGGGGAGAGCAGCGTCGTACGGTGCCGGCCGCGCGGCTCCGTCGCCAGCGCCGCCGGGTCGGCCCAGGCCGGCTTGGACCAGCCCGCCACCGTCACCGGCACGAGCCCGGAGGCCTCGACCACCGCGTCGAACGCCTCGCCCTTGAGCCGGTGATAGTCGGCGATGTCCGTGCGCGTGCCCACGCCCAGCGCCTCGCCGGCCTGTCGGACCAGCCGCCGCAGGCACTCGGTGTCGTCCAGGTCGTCATGGAGCAGGGCGTCCGGGATGGCCCGCTCGGCCAGGTCGTAGACCCGCTTCCAGCCGCGCCGCTCGGTGCACACCACCTCGCCGTACATCAGCGCCCGCTCCACGGCGATCTTCGACTCGGACCAGTCCCACCACTCGCCCTTGTTCTTCGCGCCGCCGAGCTCGGTCGCGGTCTGCGGGCCCTCGGTCCGCAGCTGCTTGATCACGGCGTCGTACGCACCGTCCGGCAGGTCGTGGTGCCACTGCGGGCGGGAGCGGTAGGCACGGCGCCGGAAGGCGAAGAGCGGCCACTCCTCGACCGGCAGGATGCAGGCCGCGTGCGACCAGTACTCGAAGGCGTGGCCGTCGGTCCAGTACGCGTCCTCGACCGTCGTACGGCCCACCGCGCCCAGGCGTGCGTACGGGATCAGCTCGTGCGAGCGGGCCAGGACCGAGATCGTGTCCAGCTGCACCTGCCCGAGGTGACGCAGGACGCCCCGCACCCCCGCCCGACGGTCGGGCGCGCCCAGGAATCCCTGGGCACGCAGCGCGATCCGGCGGGCTTCGTCCGCGGACAGTTCGGCGATGGGAGGCGGCACAGTGGTCATGATCCGCACCCTAGAGGGCGGCACTGACACTCAGGCCTCGGACGGGGGAAACGGCAGATACGGCAGCGGGGAGGGCAGGCCCAGATCGGACGGGAGCAGCGCGCCGATCCAGACGTCGCGCAGGGTGCCCTTGTTCGGCAGCGCGGCCCGCAGCGTGCCCTCGATCGTGAAACCTGCCTTCTCGGCGGTCGCGCGCGAACCCGCGTTGCCGACCTCGGCGCGCCACTCCAGGCGCGTGCAGCCGAGCTCCGTGAAGGCCCACCGGGCCAGGGCGAGGACGGCCTCCGTCATGTAGCCGCGGCCGCGGTGCTCCTTGGCTGTCCAGAATCCGACCTCCCACGCCCCCGAGCGGGGGTGGTGGAGCGCTGCGGCGGCCAGGATCGGACCGCCCTCCCGGAGTCGTACGGCGAAGCTGTAGTCGGTGTCGTCGCGCCAGCCGTCGGGGACGAGGCGGTTGAGGAAGAACTCGGCGTCCTGACGCCCGTAGGGCGAGGGGATGGTCGTCCAGCGCTGGATGTCGGGGTCCTGGCAGATCGTGTGGACCTCGTCGGCGTCCTCCGGCACGAACCTGCCGAGGGTCAGACGCTCCGTGGTCAGTGTCTTCGGCTCCATGACGGAATTCTGGTGACGGGACCGGCGGGAAGCGAGCACTTTTCGGGCCCGGCGGCACCTTCGGCGCGTCTCGAGCGTTCTCATTCGGGGCAGCCGTGACGCTCCGGGCCTTCGGGCCTCCCGGCGCAGCGGCGGTCTCGCTTACGATGGCCGTTGCGGTGGGGACCACCTGCCGTGCCCGCGCCAGAGTCCATCACACGACCCAGTGCCAGGCCCGACCGGCAAGGAGACCAGCCTCAGTGTCCGTCTTCAACAAGCTCATGCGTGCAGGCGAAGGCAAGATCCTGCGCAAACTGCACCGCATCGCGGACCAGGTCAACTCCATCGAAGAGGACTTCGTCAACCTCTCCGACGCCGAGTTGCGTGGGCTCACCGAGGAGTACAAGCAGCGGTACGCCGACGGTGAGAGCCTCGACGACCTGCTCCCCGAGGCGTTCGCGACCGTCCGTGAGGCCGCCAAGCGCGTCCTCGGCCAGCGTCACTACGACGTCCAGCTGATGGGCGGCGCGGCGCTGCACCTCGGCTACGTGGCCGAGATGAAGACCGGTGAGGGCAAGACCCTCGTCGGCACGCTCCCGGCGTACCTGAACGCGCTGTCCGGCAAGGGCGTGCACCTGATCACGGTGAACGACTACCTGGCCGAGCGCGACTCCGAGATGATGGGCCGCGTCCACAAGTTCCTGGGCCTGCAGGTCGGCTGCATCCTCGCCAACATGACGCCGGCCCAGCGCCGCGAGCAGTACGCCTGCGACATCACGTACGGCACGAACAACGAGTTCGGCTTCGACTACCTGCGCGACAACATGGCGTGGTCCAAGGACGAGCTCGTCCAGCGCGGCCACAACTACGCCTGTGTCGACGAGGTCGACTCCATCCTCGTCGACGAGGCCCGTACGCCACTGATCATCTCCGGCCCGGCCGACCAGGCCACCAAGTGGTACGGCGACTTCGCCAAGCTGGTCACCCGCCTCACCAAGGGCGAGGCCGGAAACACGCTCAAGGGCATCGAGGAGACCGGCGACTACGAGGTCGACGAGAAGAAGCGCACCGTCGGCATCCACGAGTCCGGCGTCGCCAAGGTCGAGGACTGGCTGGGCATCGACAACCTCTACGAGTCGGTGAACACCCCGCTCGTCGGGTACCTGAACAACGCCATCAAGGCCAAGGAACTCTTCAAGAAGGACAAGGACTACGTCGTCATCGACGGCGAAGTCATGATCGTCGACGAGCACACCGGCCGTATCCTCGCCGGCCGCCGCTACAACGAGGGCATGCACCAGGCGATCGAGGCGAAGGAAGGGGTGGACATCAAGGACGAGAACCAGACCCTCGCCACGATCACCCTGCAGAACTTCTTCCGCCTCTACGACAAGCTCTCCGGCATGACCGGTACGGCCATGACCGAGGCGGCCGAGTTCCACCAGATCTACAAGCTCGGCGTCGTCCCGATCCCGACGAACAGGCCCATGGTCCGCAAGGACCAGTCGGACCTGATCTACCGGACCGAGGTCGCCAAGTTCGCCGCCGTCGTCGACGACATCGCGGAGAAGCACGAGAAGGGCCAGCCGATCCTCGTCGGCACGACGTCGGTCGAGAAGTCGGAGTACCTCTCCCAGCAGCTCTCCAAGCGCGGCATCCAGCACGAGGTGCTCAACGCCAAGCAGCACGACCGTGAGGCGACGATCGTCGCCCAGGCCGGCCGCAAGGGCGCCGTCACCGTCGCCACGAACATGGCCGGCCGAGGCACCGACATCAAGCTCGGCGGCAACCCGGACGACCTGGCCGAGGCCGAGCTGCGCCAGGCGGGCCTGGACCCGGTCGAGCACGTCGAGGAGTGGGCCGCGGCCCTTCCGGCCGCCCTGGAGCGCGCCGAGGCGGCCGTGAAGGCGGAGTTCGAGGAGGTCAAGGACCTCGGCGGGCTGTACGTCCTGGGCACCGAGCGCCACGAGTCCCGCCGGATCGACAACCAGCTGCGCGGTCGTTCCGGCCGTCAGGGCGACCCGGGCGAGTCCCGCTTCTACCTGTCCCTCGGCGACGACCTGATGCGCCTGTTCAAGGCCCAGATGGTCGAGCGCGTCATGGCCATGGCCAACGTGCCGGACGACGTGCCGATCGAGAACAAGATGGTCACGCGCGCCATCGCCTCGGCGCAGTCCCAGGTCGAGACCCAGAACTTCGAGACGCGTAAGAACGTCCTGAAGTACGACGAGGTCCTCAACCGGCAGCGTGAGGTCATCTACGGCGAGCGCCGCCGCGTCCTGGAGGGCGAGGACCTGCACGAGCAGATCCGCCACTTCATGGACGACACGATCGACGACTACATCCGCCAGGAGACCGCCGAGGGCTTCGCGGAGGAGTGGGACCTCGACCGGCTGTGGAACGCGTTCAAGCAGCTCTACCCGGTGAAGGTCACCGTGGACGAGCTGGAGGACGCGGCCGGCGACCGCGCGGGCATCACCGCCGAGTTCATCGCCGAGTCCGTCAAGGACGACATCCACGAGCAGTACGACGCCCGTGAGAAGTCGCTCGGCTCGGACATCATGCGCGAGCTGGAGCGCCGCGTGGTCCTCTCCGTGCTCGACCGCAAGTGGCGCGAGCACCTCTACGAGATGGACTACCTCCAGGAGGGCATCGGCCTGCGCGCGATGGCGCAGAAGGACCCGCTGGTCGAGTACCAGCGGGAGGGCTTCGACATGTTCACCGCGATGATGGAGGGCATCAAGGAGGAGTCCGTCGGCTACCTGTTCAACCTGGAGGTCCAGGTCGAGCAGCAGGTCGAGGAGGTCCCGGTGCAGGACGCGGCCAAGTCCCTCAGCAAGGAGGACGCGGTGCCGGCCGCCGCCGGGCGCCCGGAGATCCGCGCCAAGGGGCTCGACGCCCCGCAGCGTCCGGACCGGCTGCACTTCACCGCGCCGAAGGTGGACGGCGAGGGCAGCATCGTCGAGGGCGACTTCGTCAGTGACGACGCCTCCGCGGGTGGCGACGGGATGACGCGCGCCGAGCGTCGCAAGGCGCAGAAGAGCAGCGGCGGGCGTCGCCGCAAGAAGTAACCCCTTGTGGGGAGGAGGGGCCGGGCACCTGGTGAGGTGGCCGGCCCCTTCGTCATGTGGGGCGTCGTGTCCGGCGTCAGGGCCCGCGTCATGTCCGGGTCGCCCGCGACTGCGTCGGCACGCGCGCGTGGAGGCCGTCCAGCTCGACGGCGGCGCAGCGCCAGCGGCGGTCGGCGCCGAGCTCGAGCCGGAAGGCCATGGCCCGTACGCCGCGGGCCGTGGCGATGCTGGCGAACGCCTCCATGGCGCCAGGGGCGGGCTGGACGCGGCAGCTGCGGAGTACGGGGCGGATGCCGTGACCCGCGAAGGGAGCCGTGGGGGCGAGCTGAACCAGCTGCTCGTACGCCTCGCCCACGGTCTGGCCCAGCATCCAGTGGACGGGCCGCTGACCGCTCAGGACGAGCAGCAGGCGCTCGGCGAAGTGGGCGTGGGCGGGGAGGGTCCGGGGCGCCGTACGGACGCGTGGTGTCGTACCGGGGCTTCCGGGGAGGGTGCCGGCGGCGCCGCGGGGGCCGGTGCCGGCGGGGCCCCGTGGAGCGGAGCGAGGGCGTGGGGTGCGGGGGGTGCGGGGGCGGGTCGTGGCCATGGGCGTGGCGTCCGGTCCGGTGCCGGGCGTGACCACGGGCGTGAGCACGGGCGTGGTGTCGGACGTGGTGTCGGGCGTGCGCGTCGTCGTGGCGGTGATGTCCATGAGTGGTCCCCGTTCGCCTCGCACCCGGCGGTCTACCGGGCGGTAACTTCTGTTGGGGATCTTGTACGGGGATGCTCGGCGCCCTCGCAAGACGCCGTGGGTGCCCGCGCGACGTTCGGCAGGTTCACCTATCAGAGTGAGGAGGCGGTCCGCCGGGTCTGTCGGTGCAGGGGTGGGGGATGCCTCGGGTGGACCGGCCGGACGGCGGCCTGGAGACCCCGAAGGGGGACTCCGCACGTATCCTGAGGGCGTTTCCGACTACGAAAGCGGCCAGCCATGCGCGTGTACGTCCCCCTGACCCTCCCCGGTCTCGCACAGGCGCACAAGGCGGGCGAGCTGGGCCCCGGTCCCCTGACCGCGTACGCCGTGACCCCCGCCCTGCGCGAGTGGTACGTCTCCGACGACATCGAGGAGCTCGAGTACGCGGCGCTCAGCCGGGCTGCGTCGGCCTCCCTGCGGCTTCTCGCCGGGGACCCCTCGGCCGCGCGGCGCCGGATCGTCGTCGCCGTCGACGTGCCGGACAAGGAGGCCGTCGTCGACCCCGACCGCGGCCTGGACGCCGGCTCGCTGGGCGAGGTCCGGATCGCCGGAGCCGTACCGCTGGCCAAGGCGGCGGCGGTGCACGCCGACGCGGACGACGCCGAGGCGGACGTATCGGCGGCGGCGGACGCGCTGGGCGCGGCGGACCAGGGCGACGACGACGCGCAGTTCACGGTGGACGGGGCGGAGGACCACGAGCTGCTGTGGTTCGGGGTGCAGGAGATCCCCGGGCTGCTGGGCTGACAGCTGTCCTCACCGCTCTCCTGACCGCTCTTCTGGGGGCCTGTCGGTGAAGGCCGGTACCGTCTTCGCATGGGGACGCACGGGAAGAACGGGAAGCGCCAGGGGAAGCACCTGGTCTGGGACTGGAACGGCACGCTGCTCGACGACATCGAGGCGGTCATCGGGGCGACGAACGCGGCCTTCGCCGAGCTGGGCCTGGAGCCGATCACGCTCGCGCGGTACCGGGATCTGTACACGGTGCCGGTGCCGAAGTTCTACGAACGGCTGATGGGGCGGCTGCCCACGGACGCTGAGTGGGCGCTGATGGACGGCGCCTTCCACCGTCATTACTGGCAGCGGGCCGAGAGCTGCGGGCTGACGGCCGGGGCGGCGGAGCTGCTGGCCGCGCGGCAGGAATCCGGGTTCACGCAGTCGCTGCTCTCGCTGGCGCCGCACGCCGAGCTGGTACCGCTGGTGCGGAGGCACGGGATCGAGGAGCGGTTCGTGCGGGTGGACGGGCGGGTGGGGTCGTCGACGGCCGGGAAGGCCGGGCACATGGTGCGGCATCTGGCCGCGCTGGAGGGCGTGGATCCCGAGCGGATCGTCGTCATCGGTGACGCGGCGGATGACGCGCGGGCGGCGGCGCATGTGGGGGCGCGGGCGGTGCTGTACACCGGGGGGTCGCACAGCCGGGCGTCGCTGGAGGCGGTGGGAGTGCCGGTCGTGGACTCGCTCGCGGAGGCGGTTGCCGTGGCGGAGGGCCTGGTCTAGGGGCGGGTGGAGCCGGGTGCGGCTCGGTGGGGGTGCCGCCCGACCTTCGGCCGGGCTGGGGCTCCCACCCTCCCCCAGAGCTTCGCCTGGGGGTACCCCATCTCGCTGCGCTCGCCCGTGCAGCTGAGACTTCGGCTGACGGCCTCCCCGTCGGGGCCGAGCGCCATCGGCGGCTACAGGGTGGGTGGGCGCACAGCCCCTGGCGGAGTGGGTGGGCACGACCACCCACCCAGGGACGGGCAGGATGCCGGATCGTCCCCGGCGTCAGCCCGCTGCCCTCAGGATCTTCAGGAATTCGCGCATCCAGGTCGGGTGGTCCGCCCAGGCCCTGGAGGAGACCAGGGTGCCGTCGACCACCGCCTCCGTGTCCTGGAAGCTCGCGCCCGCCGCCTGCATGTCGAGTTCCAGCGCCGGGTACGCCGTGACCCTGCGGCCCTCCAGGCCGCCGATCGCCGCCGTCAGGAGCGGGCCGTGGCAGATCTGGGCCACCGGCTTGTCCGCGTCGAAGAACGACTTCAGGATCTTGCGGAGCTCCGGGTCGTTGCGGAGGTACTCCGGCGCCCGGCCGCCCGGGATCACGACGGCCACGTAGTCACCCGGATCCACCTCGGAGAACGCCAGGTCGGCGGGCCAGGTGTAGCCCGGCTTCTCGGTGTACGTGTCGAAGCCCGGCTCGAAGTCGTGCACCACGAACCGCAGCTGCTTGCGCGCCGGGGCCGCGATGTGCACCTCGTACCCCTCTTCGAGGAGGCGCTGGTACGGGTACATGACCTCCAGCGACTCCGCCGCGTCCCCGGTCACGATCAAGATCTTCGCCATGATGACTCCCAGATCCGTGGTGCCCCGCGTACACGTTGCCCGCGGCGGCCCGCTTTGCCAAGAGGACATGTGTCGCTGTCCATAACGTCAAACTTCCACCCCCTCTTTTGTACACATACGGACCATGACGGGTCCGGGGTGGAGAGCGATAGGCTTTTCCCGTGATCAGCGCGATACGCCGAGGGGGCAGCGAAGCCCCCGGCTCTCGCCCGGTCCGCTACCGCGGCCGGGCCGACATGGCGTTCGCTGATCCCTTCCGTCCGGGCCTCCCGCCGGCAATGGCCGATATCGGCTCGGACTTCTCTCATCCCGGCATAACGTCGACCTCGACCGGTAACCCCGCGTCGTGGCGTTGTGCCATCTCTTCCACAGACGTCACGCAACGGCGCGCGACAGGAGCCAGAGGACATGCAGACCAAGCTGGACGAAGCCAAGGCCGAGCTGCTCGCACGGGCCGCCCGGGTAGCTGAGACCGGCCCGGTCGGGGGGCAACTTCCGACGGGGCCCGAGACAGGGGAGCGCCCTGACAGGGACACCCTGCTCGACTACCTCCAGCGCTACTACCTGCACACCGCGCCCGAGGACCTCACCGACCGAGACCCGGTGGACGTCTTCGGCGCCGCTCTCTCGCACTACCGGCTCGCGGAGAACCGCCCCCAGGGCACCGCGAACGTCCGCGTCCACACCCCGACGGTCGAAGAGAACGGCTGGACCTGCAGCCACTCCGTCGTCGAGGTCGTCACCGACGACATGCCCTTCCTCGTCGACTCGGTCACCAACGAGCTCTCCCGCCAGGGCCGCGGCATCCACGTCGTGATCCACCCGCAGGTCCGCGTCCGCCGCGACCTGACCGGCAAGCTCATCGAGGTCCTGACCACCGAGCCCAAGGGCGAGCAGGCCCACGACGTCCTCACCGAGTCCTGGATCCACGTCGAGATCGACCGCGAGACCGACCGCGCCGACCTCAAGCAGATGACCACGGACCTGCTGCGCGTCCTGTCCGACGTCCGCGAGACCGTCGAGGACTGGGAGAAGATGCGCGAGGCCGCGCTGCGCATCGCCGAGAACCTCCCGAAGGAGCCCACCGCCGACGACCTGCGTCCCACCGAGGTCGACGAGGCGTGCGAGCTGCTGCGCTGGCTCTCCGCCGACCACTTCACCTTCCTCGGCTACCGCGAGTACGAGCTGGTCAACGGTGACGCGCTGGCCGCCATCCCCGGTACCGGCCTCGGCATCCTGCGCTCCGACCCGCACCACACCGGCGACGACGACCACCACGCCCACCCCGTCTCGCCGTCCTTCAGCCGGCTGCCGGCCGACGCCCGTGCCAAGGCGCGCGAGCACAAGCTGCTGATCCTCACCAAGGCCAACAGCCGCGCGACCGTGCACCGCCCCTCGTACCTCGACTACGTGGGCGTGAAGAAGTTCGACGCCGAAGGCAACGTGATCGGGGAGCGCCGCTTCCTCGGCCTGTTCTCCTCGGCCGCGTACACCGAGTCCGTCCGCCGCGTGCCGGTGATCAGCCGCAAGGTCCAGGAGGTCCTGGAGGGCGCCGGCTTCTCGCCGAACAGCCACGACGGCCGCGACCTGCTCCAGATCCTGGAGACGTACCCGCGCGACGAGCTCTTCCAGACCCCGGTCGACGAGCTGCGCGAGATCGTCACCAGCGTCCTGTACCTGCAGGAGCGGCGCCGGCTGCGGCTCTACCTGCGCCAGGACGAGTACGGCCGCTACTACTCGGCTCTCGTCTACCTGCCGCGCGACCGCTTCAACACCACCGTCCGTGAGCGTCTGACCGACATCCTCAAGGAGGAGCTCGGCGGCACCAGCGTCGACTTCACCGCCTGGAACACCGAGTCGATCCTCTCCCGGCTCCACTTCGTCGTCCGGGTCGCGCCGGGCACCGAGCTCACCCACCTCACCGACGCCGACAAGGAGCGCATCGAGGCCCGGCTCGTGGAGGCCGCCCGCTCCTGGGCCGACGGCTTCGCCGAGGCCCTCAACGCCGAGACCGGCGAGGAACGCGCCGCCGAGCTGCTGCGCAAGTACGGCAACGCCTTCCCCGAGGGCTACAAGGCCGACCACTCGCCGCGCGCCGCCGTGGCCGACCTGGTCCACCTGGAGCAGCTGACCCGGACCGGCAAGGAGTTCGCGCTCTCGCTGTACGAGCCGGTCGGTGCCGGCCCCGGCGAGCGCCGCTTCAAGATCTACAAGTCGGGCGCTCAGATCTCCCTCTCCGCCGTGCTTCCGGTGCTCAACCGGCTCGGCGTCGAGGTCATCGACGAGCGTCCGTACGAGCTGCGCTGCGCCGACCGTACGCACGCCTGGGTCTACGACTTCGGCATGCGTATGCCCGCTCCGACGGCCAACGGCGCCTCCTTCGGCGACGACGCCCGCGAGCGGTTCCAGGAGGCGTTCGCCGCCACCTGGACCGGCGAGGCCGAGAACGACGGCTTCAACGCGCTGGTGCTCTCCGCCGGGCTGACCTGGCGTCAGGCGATGGTGCTGCGCGCCTACGCGAAGTACCTGCGCCAGGCCGGTTCGACGTTCAGCCAGGACTACATGGAGGACACCCTCCGCAACAACGTCCACACCACCCGGCTGCTCGTCTCCCTCTTCGAGGCCCGGATGTCGCCGGAGCGCCAGCGCGCCGGCGTCGAGCTCATCGACGCGCTCCTCGAAGAGCTGGACGCCGCCCTCGACCAGGTCGCGAGCCTGGACGAGGACCGCATCCTGCGCTCCTTCCTCACCGTCATCAAGGCGACCCTGCGGACGAACTTCTTCCAGAGCGCGGTCGACGGTCACCCGCACTCCTACGTGTCGATGAAGTTCGACCCGCAGGCCATCCCCGACCTCCCCGCGCCCCGCCCGGCGTACGAGATCTGGGTGTACTCGCCGCGCGTCGAGGGCGTCCACCTGCGCTTCGGCAAGGTCGCCCGAGGCGGCCTGCGCTGGTCCGACCGCCGTGAGGACTTCCGTACCGAGATCCTCGGCCTGGTCAAGGCGCAGATGGTGAAGAACACCGTCATCGTGCCCGTCGGCGCCAAGGGCGGCTTCGTCGCCAAGCAGCTCCCGGACCCGTCCGTGGACCGCGACGCCTGGCTGGCCGAGGGCATCGCGAGCTACAAGACCTTCATCTCGGCGCTGCTCGACATCACCGACAACCTGGTCGCCGGCGAGGTCGTGCCCCCGGTCGACGTGGTCCGCCACGACGAGGACGACACGTACCTCGTCGTCGCCGCCGACAAGGGCACCGCGACCTTCTCCGACATCGCCAACGAGGTCGCCGTCTCCTACGGCTTCTGGCTCGGCGACGCCTTCGCCTCGGGCGGCTCGGCCGGCTACGACCACAAGGGCATGGGCATCACCGCCCGTGGCGCCTGGGAGTCCGTGAAGCGGCACTTCCGCGAGCTGGGCCACGACACCCAGACGCAGGACTTCACCGTCGTCGGCGTCGGCGACATGTCCGGCGACGTCTTCGGCAACGGCATGCTGCTGAGTGAGCACATCAGGCTCGTTGCGGCCTTCGACCACCGGCACATCTTCATCGACCCCACCCCGGACGCGGCCGTCTCGTACGCCGAGCGGCGCCGCCTCTTCGAGCTGCCCCGCAGCTCCTGGGCCGACTACAAGACGGAGCTGCTGTCCGCGGGCGGTGGCATCCACCCCCGTACCGCCAAGTCGATCCCGGTCAACGCGCAGATGCGCGCGGCCCTCGGCATCGAGGCGGGCGTCACCAAGATGACCCCGGCCGAGCTGATGCAGACGATCCTCCACTCGCCCGTCGACCTGCTGTGGAACGGCGGCATCGGTACGTACGTCAAGTCGTCCGCCGAGTCGAACGCGGACGTCGGCGACAAGGCGAACGACGCCATCCGCGTCAACGGCGAGGACCTGCGGGTCAAGGTCGTCGGCGAGGGCGGCAACCTCGGTCTGACCCAGCTCGGCCGCATCGAGTTCGCCCGCAAGGGCGGCCCCGAGGGCGCGGGCGGCAAGGTCAACACCGACGCCATCGACAACAGCGCCGGCGTGGACACCTCCGACCACGAGGTGAACATCAAGATCCTGCTGAACGGTCTCGTCACCGAGGGCGACATGACCGTCAAGCAGCGCAACAAGATCCTCGCCGAGATGACCGACGAGGTCGGCTCGCTCGTCCTGCGCAACAACTACGCGCAGAACGTGGCGCTGGCCAACGCGGTCGCGCAGTCGCCGTCGCTGCTCCACGCCCACCAGCGGTTCATGCGCCGCCTGGGCCGGGACGGGGCCCTCGACCGCTCGCTGGAGTTCCTGCCCAACGACCGGCAGATCCGCGAGCTGCTCAACAACGGCAAGGGCCTGAGCCAGCCGGAGCTCGCCGTCCTCCTCGCGTACACCAAGATCACGGTGGCCGACGAGCTGATCGGGACCGAGCTGCCGGACGACGCCTACCTGCGCCGCCTGCTCCACGCGTACTTCCCGACGCAGCTGCGCGAGAAGTTCGCCGACGCGGTCGACAACCACCCGCTGCGCCGGGAGATCGTCACCACGGTCCTGGTCAACGACACCGTCAACACCGGTGGCTCGACCTTCCTGCACCGCCTCCGCGAGGAGACCGGCGCGTCGATCGAGGAGATCGTCCGCGCGCAGACCGCCGCCCGCGCCATCTTCCGGCTCGGCGAGGTCTGGGACGCCGTCGAGGCGCTCGACAACCGGGTCCCGGCCGACGTCCAGACCCGGATGCGCCTGCACTCCCGCCGTCTGGTCGAGCGCGGTACGCGCTGGCTGCTCGGCAACCGGCCGCAGCCGCTCCAGCTCGCCGAGACGATCGACTTCTTCGGCGAGCGCGTCGAGGCGGTCTGGGCCGAGCTGCCGCAGCTGCTGCGCGGCGCGGACCTGGAGTGGTACCAGTCGATCCTGGAGGAGCTGACCGAGGTCGGCGTGCCGGAGGAGCTCGCCCTGCGGGTCGCCGGCTTCTCCTCCGCCTTCCCGACGCTCGACATCGTCGCGATCGCGGACCGCACCGCCAAGGACCCGATGGCGGTCGCCGAGGTCTACTACGACCTGGCCGACCGGCTGCGGATCACCCAGCTCATGGACCGCATCATCGAACTGCCGCGCGCCGACCGGTGGCAGTCGATGGCCCGCGCCTCCATCCGCGAGGACCTGTTCGCCGCGCACGCCGCCCTCACCGCGGACGTGCTGTCGGCGGGCAACGGCACCTCGACGCCGGAGGAGCGGTTCAAGGCCTGGGAGCAGAAGAACGCGGCGATCCTCGGCCGGGCGCGCACCACGCTGGAGGAGATCCAGGGATCGGAGACCTTCGACCTGGCGAACCTGTCCGTGGCGATGCGGACCATGCGCCAGCTGCTGCGCGCGCACAGCTAGTCGGCACGTGTGAAGGGGCCCCGCCGGTATCCGTACCGGCCGGGCCCCTTCGTCATGCCGGGACGGCGGCGGTCGAGGTCCACAGGCGCCGGGCGGCCAGCAGCGCCGCCGCGAGCAGCAGCCCGTTGCGGACCACCATGACGGCCACCCCCGGCCAGGTGGCGGCCACCACCTCGTCGTACAGGATCGGGTACGCGAGGGAGCTCAGCGCGGCCGCCGGCAGGAGCAGCAGCGCCACCGGCCGCATCACGGTCCGCCGCGAGGTGAGACAGACGGCGGTGAGACCGAGCAGCCAGATCATGTACTGCGGGCTGATCACCCGGCTGGTGACGGTGAAGAGGAGCACGGCGGCCAGTGCCGCGTCCAGCGGGGTCGCCGCGTTCCAGGTGCGGGCGCACACCCGCCACAGCACCAGCCAGACGAAGGCGAGGACCGTCAGGAGCAGCGCGACCCGGCCCACGCTGGAGACGTACGGGCCGACGTACTCGTAGGCGCCGTAGCGGTACTGGACGGTGCCCGGCCAGCCGGCCGTCGCCTTGGCCAGCGCGAGCGCGGTGCCGCCCAGCGACTCGATCTGGATGCCGCGGCCGCCCTGCTGGCGCAGGAAGCCGAACGAGTGCGAGAAGAGCAGGCCGAGGGTGGCGAGGAGGGCGGCGGCGGTGACGGCGGCGGAGACCCAGGCGTCACGGGTGGTACGGCCCCGGGGCGTGCCGATCAGGGTCAGCACCGGCCACACCTTCACCAGCGCGCCGACCGCGGCCAGCGCCCCGCCGAGCCGGTGCCCTTGGGCCGAGCGGGATTTCAGCGCGAGCAGGGCGAGGACGGCGAGGGCGGTGACCTGGACGTCGTAGCGGACCAGCGGGAGGTGCAGGAGCAGCGGGAGTCCGCAGACCCAGACCCAGGCGCCGTGGGTGACCCGGTCGCTGTCGGCGAGGGCGAGGGCCAGCGCGATCGCTGCGTCGGCGAGGAGGGTGAGGGCGACGAAGGCCTGGAAGTACGTGAGCCACGGCAGCACCCCGGGGGACATGATCACCAGCCCCGCGCCGGGCGGGTACTGCCAGGTGACGTCGTCCACGGGGAAGGCGCCCTGGGCGAACTGCCGGTACCACTGCTGGTAGAGGACGTACACCTCGCGGCCGACACCGCCCACGCCCAGGCTGTCGCGCAGCAGGAGCAGCGCCATGCCGGCGCGGGTGACGGCCCAGACGACGGCGAGGGTGAGGGCGGGGCCCAGGCCGACCGAGACGAAGGTGGCCGAGGTGAAGGTGTCCGAGTCGAAGGGGGAGCCGGTGAGGGCGGGCGGCGCCGGGGCACAGGTGTGCTTGTCGCCCGGTTCGGGCGGCGGCTGGGGGGTGTGGTCGCGATGCGTCGTCATCGAAACCGCACTCTATTTGGGTTTGTGGGGATTACGGGTGTTTTGTCAGGCCTTCTTGGTGAACGCCTCGTACGCCGCCACGACCTCCTTCGCCGGTCCGTCCATCCGCAGGGTGCCCGCCTCCAGCCACAGTGCGCGGTCGCAGGTCTCGGTGATGGTGGAGTTGGAGTGGGAGACGAGGAAGACGGTGCCCGCCTCGGCGCGCAGCTCGTCGATCCGCTGTTGGCTGCGGCGGCGGAACTTCGCGTCGCCGGTGGAGAGCGCCTCGTCGATGAGCAGCACGTCGTGGCTCTTCGCCGCCGCGATGGAGAAGCGGAGGCGGGCGCCCATGCCGGAGGAGTACGTCCGCATGGGCAGCGAGATGAAGTCGCCCTTCTCGTTGATCCCGGAGAACTCGACGATGTCGTCGTAGCGGGCGGCGACCTCCGCGCGGGTCATGCCCATCGCGAGCCCGCCGAGGATCGCATTGCGCTCGCCGGTCAGATCGTTCATCAGGGCCGCGTTCACCCCGAGCAGCGAGGGCTGGCCGCGGGTGTAGATCCTGCCCTCGTTGACGGGCAGCAGGCCGGCCACGGCCTTCAGGAGGGTGGACTTCCCCGATCCGTTCGAACCGATCAGGCCAATTGCCTCGCCCCGGTGCGCGACGAAACTGACGCCCTTGACCGCGTGCACCTTGCGGGCGCCCGGGGCGACGCGCTTGGAGAAGATCCGGCTGAGCGCGGCGGTCGCGCTTCCCTTGCCGGTACGGGCGCCGTTGACGGTGTACGTGATGTGGACGCCGTCGGCGACGACGGTGGGGGTGCGCTCCGACGTGGGCGCCACGGTCTTCGTCAGGGTCTGCTCAGCCACGGCCGTAGGTCTCCTCTGCCTTCCAGAAGTAGATGAATCCGCCCGCGAAGGCCACCAGCGCCCAGCCGGCGGCGAGCGCCCAGACGTGCGGCGGCAGCTGGTCGGGGGTGAAGCTCTCGATGAGCGCGAAGCGCATCAGGTCGATGTAGACGGCCGCCGGATTGCCCTGCAGGACCGCGATCGCCGCGTCCGGGAGCCGGCCGCTCGCCGCCAGGTGCTGGATGGACCACATGGCGCCGGAGACGTACATCCACGTGCGCAGCAGGAACGGCATCAGCTGGGCGATGTCCGGGGTGCGGGCGGCCAGGCGGGCCGTCACCAGCGCGATCCCGAAGTTGAAGAGCGCCTGGAGGAGCAGCGCGGGAACGGCCAGGAGCCAGCTCCAGCGGGGGAACTCGCCGAAGCAGAACAGGATCGCGACCAGCACGCCGAGCGAGAGGACGAGCTGCTGGAGCTGCTGGAGCGCGAGGGCGAGGGGGAGGCTCGCGCGGGGGAAGTGCAGGGCGCGGACGAGTCCGAGGTTCCCGCTGATCGCCCGGGTGCCGGCCATGATCGACTGGGAGGTGAAGGTCCAGACGAAGATGCCCGTGATCAGGAACGGGACGTAGTCCGGGATGCCCTGCTGGACGTTCATCAGGACGCCGAAGATCAGGTAGTACACCGCCGCGTTGAGGAGCGGGGTCATCACCTGCCATACCTGACCGAGCTTCGCCTGGCTGTACTGCGCGGTGAGCCGGGCGGTCGCGAAGGTGGCGATGAAGTCGCGCCGCGACCAGAGCTGCCGGACGTACGCGGGGACGGTGGGGCGGGCGCCGCTGACGGACAGGCCGTGGCGGAGGGCGAGCGCACGCAGGTCCTGCAGGGGCGGGTCGTGCGGGAGCGGGTCCTGTGGGAGCGGGTCCTCCGCGCGCGGGGGCGTGATCGGCTTCTCGAGCGTCTCGGTCGTCACGAGGTCGCTTTCGACGAGGGTGCAGGGCAGCGCTGGCGATGGAACGGGTCCGTATCGTCGCTACGGTGAGAGTAGGTCGGGCGCACGTCGGAACGCAACCGTCTCGTCGTGACGTCGCCGTTCGCCGTTGGTTAGGATCCCGTTCATGACGACACCCTCCGGGTCCCCCCGCCGCGCCCCCGCGGGAGCCGCCGTGCTCCGCGAGGACGTCACGGAGGCCATTCGCATGGCCGTCTTCGAGGAGCTGGCCGCCGTCGGATTCGCCCGCATGTCCATCGAGGGCATCGCGCGCCGCGCGGGCGTCGGCAAGACCGCCGTCTACCGCCGCTGGAAGTCCAAGCTCTCCCTCGTCCTCGACCTCGTCGGCGCCTTCGCCACGCAGGGGCTGCCGGCGCCGTCGACCGGTTCGCTCCACGGTGACGTGCGCGCGCTCCTCGAAGTCGCCTCGCACGCCCTGCGCCACCCGGTGGCCTCGCAGGTCATCCCGGACCTGCTGGTGGAGGCCGCCCGGCAGCCCGAGATCGCCCAGGCGATCAAGGCGGCCCTGCTCGACAGCCAGCAGGGGGTCGTCGCGCAGATCGTGCGCGAGGCCGTGGAGCGCGGCGAGCTGCCCGAGGGCGCGGACCCGGACCGGGCCCTCGACGTGGTCGTCGGGCCGCTGTACTGGCGGCTCGTGGTGGTGCGCGGCGAGCTGCCGAAGGGATACCTGGACGACCTCGCCCGGTCGGCGGTCGCCGCGCTCACGGCGTGAGTACGTGCATTACGGGTACGGGGGCGCCGGCCTCGTACCCGTACCCGTACCCGTAAGGCCGCGTGGCGGGGCTACTTCACCGCGCCCGCCATCACCCCCGAGACGAACTGCCGCTGGAAGGCGAAGAACACCGCCAGCGGAATCACCATCGACACGAACGCGCCCGGCGCCAGCACGTCGATGTTGTTCCCGAACTGCCGCACCTGCTGCTGCAGCGCCACCGTGATCGGCGGGGACTCCGAGTCCGCGAAGATCAGCGCGACCAGCATGTCGTTCCAGACCCACAGGAACTGGAAGATGCCGAGCGAGGCGATCGCCGGCCCGCCCAGCGGCATGACGACCCGGGTGAAGAGCCGGAACTCGCCCGCCCCGTCCAGCCGTGCCGCCTCCAGCAGTTCCCTGGGGATCTCCGCGAAGAAGTTCCGCAGCAGGAAGATCGCGAAGGGCAGCCCGAAGGCGGTGTGGAAGAGCACGACCCCGAGCGTCGTCTCGAAGATGCCGATCGTGCCGAAGAGCTTCGACACGGGGACGAGCGCCACCTGCACCGGGACCACCAGGAGCCCCACGACCACCAGGAACCACCAGTCGCGGCCGGGGAAGTCCAGCCAGGCGAAGGCGTACCCGGCGAGCGAACCGATGACGACGACCAGGACCGTGGCCGGGACGGTGATCAGGACCGTCGACAGGAGCGAGCCCGTGATCGTGTCGTTGGCGAGGAGCGCGGAGTAGTTCTCCACGGTCAGCTGGGCGGGGGAGGTGAAGACCTGCCACCAGCCGCTCTCGCTGATGTCGGAGGGGCCGCGGAGGGACGACAGCAGCAGTCCCACGGCCGGCATCAGCCAGAACAGGCCGACCAGGATCAGGAAGATCCGCATCGCGCCGCCCCCGGCGCGGGCGGCGAGCCGTGACGCCGGGCTCTTCTTGGCCGGACTGCTCATCGGCGGGCCTCCCTTCGCATCCGGCGGATGTTGAACGCCATCACCGGGATCACCAGGAGCAGCAGCAGGACGGCGATGGCGGAGCCGACCCCGAGATCCGCGTCCGTCCCGAACGACGAGCGGTACAGCTGGAGCGCCAGCACGTTCGCGTCGTCCTGGGCCGAGCCCGGCGCGATGATGAAGACCAGGTCGAAGACCTTCAGCACGTTGATCATCAGGGTGACCAGGACGACGGCGAGGACCGGAGCGAGGAGCGGGACCGTGATCCGGCGGAACACCTGCCACTCGTTCGCCCCGTCGACGCGGGCCGCTTCGAGGAGTTCACGGGGCACGCTCGCGAGACCGGCCGCGATCAGGACCATCGCGAACCCGGCCCACATCCACACGTAACTGCCGATGACGGCGGGCGTGACGAGCGAGGGGCCGAGCCACTCCACCCCGTTGTACTGCTCGCGGAAGTTGCTCGCGGGCAGCCGCAGCAGGGATCCGTCGGCGGACGCCGGAAGGCTGAACGTGCCGTCGGCGGCCACGGTCGTCGACGCGACGACCTTCCCGTCCTTCACCGCCTCCACGCGCAGCCCCTTCAGGCCCAGCTCCTTCGTGTCGACGACGTTCGTCCTCCCGCCGCCGCCCCGGGTGAAGTCCAGCCAGGCGGTGCCGGTGATCCGGCCCTCCTGGCGGGGTGGATCGACCGCCGGGCGGGCGTCCTTCGGCATCTGCGCCGGGGCGACGCCGATCAGCGGAAGCCGCGCGGTCTCTCCCGTGCGGACCGGGCTCTTGGTCACGTACGCCCCGCCGCCCGCCGACGTGAGCGGGTGGACGGGCAGCGGGCGCGCCCGTGGGAAGCCCGAGGACTCGGCGAAGGTGTCGTGGACGCCGACCCAGACGGCGTTCGCGACCCCGCGGTCCGGATCCTGCTCGTAGACGAGCCGGAAGATGATCCCGGCTGCGAGCATCGAGATCGCCATCGGCATGAAGACGATCAGCTTGAACGCCGTACCCCAGCGCACCCGTTCGGTCAGGACGGCGAAGATCAGGCCGAGCGCGGTGGCGACGGTCGGGGCGAGGACCACCCAGATCGCGTTGTTCTGCACGGCGGTGAGGATCGTGTCGTCCGTGAAGAGCTCGACGTAGTTGTCGAGTCCGGCGAAGGAGTCCCCGGACTTGTCGAAGAACGAGCGGTGGACGGAGTACCCGATCGGGTAGACGACGAGCGCGCCGAGCAGGACCAGCGCGGGGAGGAGGAACCCCGCCGCGACGGACCTGCGCGTGCCGGTGACCCTGTGGGCGGAGGGCACGGCGTCAGCTCTTGTACGCCTTGGCCGCGTCGGCCTCCAGCCTCGCCTGGGTCCCCGCGATGTCCTTCGGGTTCTTCAGGAAGTCCTGGAGCGCCTTCCACTCGCCCTTGCCGGGCGTGCCGCCGAAGGACTGCGGCATCTGGTCCGACATGTCGAAGCGGAACTCGTCCCCGGACTCGAGGAGCGCCTTGGCGATCTCGCGCTGGACCTCGTTCGGGTAAGCGGTCAGGTTCAGGTTCTTGTTGGGGGAGAGGAAGCCGCCGGCGCCCGCCCAGACCGCGGCCGCGTCCGGGGAGGCGAGGAAGGTCAGCAGCGCCTGAGCGCCCTTGGTGTCCTTCAGGGCCACCGCCGCGTCGCCGGCGGTGACCACCGGGGACGTCGCGCCCACGGCGGGGAACGGGAAGACCTTCGCGTCCGTACCGATCTTCGCGGTGGTCTGCGCGATGTTGATCGCGGCGAAGTCGCCCTCGAAGACCATCGCGCCCTTCGGCTGGTCGCCGCCCGTGAAGGTCTGGGTGACCGAGACGGGGAACTCCGTCTGCAGCGCGCCGTCCGCGCCGCCCGCGATCAGGTTCGGCTTGCCGAACAGCTCGGCGAGGGTGGTGAGCGCCTGCGTGACGGACGCGTCCGTCCACTTGATCTCGTGCTTGGCCAGCTGGTCGTACTTCGCCGGGCCAGCCTGCGAGAGGTAGATGTTCTCGAACCAGTCGGTCAGGGTCCAGCCGTCCGCGCCGCCGACGGAGACGGGGGTGACGCCGGAGGCCGAGATGGTCTCGGCGGTGGCGAGGAAGCCCTTCCAGGTCTTGGGCTCGGTGGCGCCCGCGTTCTCGAAGGCGGCGTTGTTGTACCAGATCAGGGACTTGTTGGCGGCCTTGAAGTACACGCCGTACTGCTTGCCGTCGACCGCGCCGAGGTCCCGCCAGCCCTGGGAGTAGTTCTTGGCGAGCTGCGCCTCGGCCTCGGGGCCGACGGGCTTGAGCCACTTCTGGGCGGCGGCCTGCTGGATCGCGCCGACCTGGGGGAGCATCGCCACGTCGGGCGGGGAACCGCCGGCGATCTTCGTACCGAGGAAGTTCACGATCGGGTCCTGTGCGGGCACGAAGGTGACGGTGGCGCCGGTGCGCTTCTCGAACTCCTTCAGGACCTTGGTGAAGTTCTCCTGCTCGGGGCCGGTCCAGACGGCGGCGACCTCGATCTTCTCGCCCTTGAGAGAGGGCAGCGTCAAGGAGCTGCCGGAGGTGGTCGGAGCCCCGGGGTCCTTCTCGTTCACATCGCTGTCGCCGCCGCAGCCGGCGAGGGCGAGGGTGAGGGTGAGGGTCGTGACCGTGGCGGCTGTCCGTGCGGCCGTGCGTGTACGAAGAGTTGTACGCATTCCTGCCCCGTCTCTCCTGTGCGCTGCTCGTCCCGTGCGCTCAGGTCTACGCCGGGGGCTCGGGCCCCGCAATACCGCCTTCCGTGTCAACCAGGTGATCGTGATGGGCTCGTGACGTCTCGTCAGGCGCGGGTCGCGGGCGTGAGGGGTGGTACGGGCGAGGCGTCGACCGAGCGGGCGGCACGGTCGAGAGCGCTCGCGAGGAGCGCCAGATCGGTCGGGCCGTTGCCCAGCTCGCGGACCGGCCGGCGGGTGGGCGGGTCGCCCATCCGCTCCCACTCCAGCGGCACGACCGTCGGCCGCAGCGTCGCCGTGCGCGGGATGCGGCCGGTGACCCGGCCGGACTGGAACGGGGTCACCCGACCGTCCGGATGCCCGAGCCGTCCCCGGCCGGGCGCGGGCTCGTCGGGACCGGCGGCCACGGGGGCCGGGTCGAGCACGATCCGCAGCCGGGCGCCGTGGGCGAGCTCCGTGTCCGCCGTACGGTCCGGGCGCGCGGACGTCGCGACCAGGTGCACCCCGAGCCGCTCCCCGGACCGCGCCACGGCTTCGAGGGCCCGTACGACGGATCCGGCGGCGGGCCGCCCCGGCGATCCGAGCGCGGGTGCCACGAGCGCGTCGAAGTCGTCGACGAGCACGACGAGCCGGGGGAGGGCGGTGCCGCCGCCCGTCTCGGCCCGCATCCGCGGCGCCGCGCCGGCGTACGCGTCCGGCTCCCCGCCGGGACGGGGGACACGGCCGGACGGCCGGTCGTCGAGCGTGGCATCGCCGGTGCGGGCCGTCCGCCCGCTGGGGTGGTACGTGAGGTCGTCGGCGCCGGTGCGGGTGGTGCGGGTGCTGGGGCGGTCGTCGAGGGTGGCGTCGCCGGGGTGTGGGGTTCGGCCGCTGGGGTGGTACGTGAGGTCGTCGGCGCCCGCGCGCGCGGTGCGGGTGCTGGGGCGGCCCTGGAGGTCGTCGGCGCTTGCTCGGGAGGCGGGGCGGGCGCCCACGGTGCCGTCTCCGGTGCGGAGCGTCCGGCCGCTCGGGCGGTCGGAGAGGGGGGCGTCGCCGGTCGGGCGGGGGGTCCGGCCGCTCGACGCGTCGGACAGGGAGCCGTCCCCCACCCGGGCGTCGGGGACACGGGCCGTCGCCCGGGCGCCCGGTGACACCGATTCCGCCGCACTCGGCGGGCGCTGGCCGATCAGGCGCCCCGCGGCCCGCCGGTCGGAGAAGTGGCCGTCGCCCAGGATCTCCGCGCGACGCTTCAGCTCGGCCCCCAGCGCCTGCGCGAACTCCCGCATCCGGACCGGGTCGGAGGCGACCAGGTGCTCGGTGACGTGCGGCAGCTCCGTACACGCGGCCAGGCCCTCGCCGCGCTCGCCTCCCGCGCCGTCCACCAGGAGCAGCCCCAGGCGGTCGGGGCGGCCGCCGGCCGCCAGTGAGGCGGCGACGGAGCGCAGCAGCTCCGTGCGTCCGCTGCCCGCGGGCCCCTCGATCAGCAGGTGGGGTCCTTCCTCGGCCAGATCCACCGACACCGGCCCGCGCTGCCCGGCGCCCAGGACGACCGTCCCCTCCGCGGCGGCGGCCCAGCGCGCCATCAGGGAGGCGGGTGTGGCCCGGGCGAGACCGAGCTCGTCGAGCAGCCGGGCGGACCGCGGCAGCGCCGTCGCGGCCGTCCGACCGTGCGCGGCGGGGGCGTCCGTGCGCAGCGGAGCCACCGCCCGCGCGAAGCGCTCGGCCCAGGCGACGGAGACCGCGTCCACCACGCCGACGGTCCCGTGGCCCGCGGCCCGGCCCCCCGCCGTACGCAGCAGCCGCAGCGCCGTCGCCACGTCGCCGCTCAGCAGGGCCACGGCCCCGCACTCGCGGAAGGCGAGCGAGGCCGCGCAGGCGCTTTCGTAGGTCGCGGCGACCGGGGACTCCGGGGAGGCGGCCGGCGCCTCGGCCAGGCAGAGCAGATGGATGCCCGCGGCCGCCCCCGCTCCGGCGAGCCGCGCGGTGGTCTCGCGCAGCGCCGCGGAACCGGGGTCGCCGTCCACGATCACGACCGTGGCCGGACCCTCGTAGCGCGCCGCGGCCTCGGCGACGGCCGCGCGGTCGGCGCTCGGCCAGCCGGGCCCGAGCGGCCCGTCGTCCAGCCTGCGGGTGAGCTCGGCCGCACGGGCGTGGGCCTGGTCGCGGTCGTACGCGAGGAGGAGTCGGCAGTCCTGGCCGTGCGCCGGACGCAGATGGGGGAGCCAGCCGAGCCAGCCCCAGGCGCGGCGCCGCTCCTCCAGGGGGCGGCTCCGGTCCGCGCTGATCAGCACGATCTCCAGGTCGGCGGGGGAGTGCAGGGCGGCGAGCTGGGCCACGACGGAGCGGGCGAGCCCGGCCAGCCGCTTGCCGGGGCCCGCGAGCCCGAGCGATCCGGCCTCGCGGAGCCCGACGGTGACGGGCACCCCGGACAGCTCGGCCCGGTCGGTCGTGCCGAGCCGGACGACGAGGGACTCGGGGTGATCCGGGCCACGCTCCCAGAGCCGGGGGCCGGGGCCGAGCGCGGTGAGCAGCACGGCGGCCGGGTCGGGCCAGGTCTCGGCGGCCTGCGGATGACCGGCGCCCGGGTCCGTACCGGAGACGGCGCCGGCCTCCGCACCGGGCTCGGCACCGGGGACCGGCAGGTCCTCGCGGGGCCCGGTGAACCGGCGGGCCCAGGCCCCGATGCCGCGCTTGCCGCGCGGGGGCGTCGCATGGCGGGAGGTCTGCCGGGTCCTGCTGTGCGCCTCGCCCGCGCCCTCGCCTTCCGTGGGTTCCTCGGCGCGTGCGTGCGTGGGGGAGGGCGTGCCGCCGCGGGTCGCGTCCTGGGACACGGAGGCGTGCGGCCAGGCATCGCGCCCGTGCCCGTGTCCGTACGGGCTGCTGTCCCGGCCCGCGTCGGGGAGCCCGGACCCGCCGAGCGCCGCACCGCGCCCCGTACCCGCACCGGCGTCCGCATCCGCACGGGCGTCCGGACCCGGCTCGTACCGTCCGGAGCCGTACGGGTCCACCCGCAGGTGCCCCTCGCCGTCCGGGGCCGTCGGCAGGGAGTCCGCATCGCGCCCGTCCGGTCCCGACAGCCGGAGAGCGGACTCGCCGAGGCGCAGCAGCGCGCCGGGCAGCAGCCGGACGGGGCGGTCGCCGACCGCCGCGCCGTCCAGCGTCGTGCCGTTCGTGGAGCCGAGGTCCGCGACCGTCACCCGGCCGTCGTGCCCGACCGTCACCGTGCAGTGCACCCGGGAGACGTCCGGGTCGTCGAGCGGGACGTCCGCGTCCATGGAGCGGCCGATCCTGATCGGGCCGCCGTGCAGCAGGTGCACCCCGCCCGCGTCGGGCCCCGCGACCACGTGGAGCCGGGCCTGGGCGTCCTCTCCGAGCCGGTCGTCCTCGCCGGGGACCTGGAGCGTGAGGGCCGCGCCGTCGACGAGCGGGGGCTCGCCGAGCGCGCAGCGCCGGGCGTCGAGCCGCTCCTGGCCCACGTAGAACACGGTCGAACCGGACAGAGAGGTGTCCGGGCCGGAGACGGCCGCGGCGAGACCGGAGGCCACGGCGGCCAGCGCCGTCCCCGTGGGGGCGGTGACAAGCACGTCGCAGGCGCGCCCCGCGCCGTGGCCGGCGTGCGGCGAGAGGACGGTCAGCCGGATCTGCATCGCCGTCAGCGGTCCCTTCTGCGCGTGTGCCCGGCAGGGGTACCGCCCTGTGTCTCCCCCCACCCGGCACGGACGCGTCGTCCGGTACAGGTCGGCACGGCGCGGGGGCTCCCGACCCCACGATGCGACGTGCTGTGTGCATCCTCGCACCTGCCACTGACAACCCGCCCGCGGGTCGCCTCCAAGTGATCTTGAATGGTCGGCTGTGGACGCAAAAGTGCCTGGTTGGGTACGCCTTCCGATCCTCCCGGCAACCACCGGTACGACAAACGCGTCTTGTTTTCGGACAAGTCGACAGCCGGAATCAGCCGTCTCGCGGTCGACCGTCGAGCCGTTCCGCGGCACTAAAGTGGGTCGGACACCCGGACGGGTCACTACAGATGACAGGGACCCCGGGAACCCCAGGACCACGATCAGCAGGGAGCGCGTGACGTGCGGCCAATCGGCAGCAAGTACCTGCTCGAGGAGCCGCTCGGACGCGGCGCCACGGGCACCGTCTGGCGAGCCCGCCTGGGGGTCCCCCCAGGAGGGACTCCTAGGGGGAGGGAGGCGGCGGGCGAATACGAGACCGTGGCGATCAAGGTCCTCAAGGAGGAGCTGGCCAACGACGCGGACATCGTGATGCGCTTCCTGCGCGAACGGTCCGTGCTCCTGCGGCTCACCCACCCGAACATCGTGCGCACCCGCGACCTGGTCGTCGAGGGCGATGTCCTCGCCCTGGTCATGGACCTCGTCGAGGGCCCGGACCTGCACCGCTACATCCGGGACAACGGCCCGCTCACCCCGGTCGCCGCCGCCCTGCTCACCGCGCAGATCGCCGACGCGCTCGCCGCCAGCCACGCCGACGGCGTCGTCCACCGCGACCTCAAGCCCGCCAACGTCCTGCTCGCCGAGCGGGACGGCCAGATGCACCCGATGCTCACGGACTTCGGCATCGCGCGCCTCGCGGACTCCCCGGGCCTGACCCGGACGCACGAGTTCGTCGGCACGCCCGCGTACGTCGCGCCGGAGTCCGCCGAAGGCCGCCCGCAGACCTCCGCCGTCGACATCTACGGCGCGGGCATCCTGCTCTACGAGCTGGTCACCGGCCGTCCGCCGTTCGCCGGCGGCACGGCCCTGGAGGTCCTGCACCGGCACCTCAGCGAGGAGCCGCGCCGTCCCTCGACCGTTCCCGGCCCGCTGTGGACGGTCATAGAGCGCTGCCTCAGCAAGAACCCGGACCACCGGCCCAGCGCCGAGAACCTGGCCCGCGGACTGCGCGCGGTCGCCGCGGGCATCGGTGTGCACTCCACCCCCGCCCAGATCGAGGCGGCCGACGGCGTCGGCGCGCTGCTCGCCCCGGACCCGGCGCCCGCGCCGGTCCCGGAGACCCCGGGGGCCGCCGACCCGACCCAGGTGCTGCCCAGCGGGGCCGGCGCCCAGTACGACCCCGCCGCGGCGACCAGCGTCATGCCGACCAGCGGCCCCGCGGGCGGCGGCGCCGACCCGACCGCGGTCATGCCCCCCGTACCGCCGCAGCCGCCGCAGGATGCCGCGGGCGAGGACCCGCACCCCTGGCAGAACCAGCTGCGCGCGGCCCGCGACCGCAATGAGCAGACGCAGGTGCAGTACCTGGACCCGAGCCAGGACCCGCTGCGCCGCCGTCCGCAGCGCCAGCCCCAGCCGCCGCAGCACCAGCCTCACCAGCACCAGCCTCAGCCGTACGCGCAGCAGCCCCCGCCGCCTCAGCCGTACCAGCAGCCCCAGCGGCCGCCGCAGCGCCAGCAGTACGCCCCCCAGCCGCAGCAGCAGCAGTACGCGCCGCCGCCCCAGCAGCAGTACGCGCCCCCGCAGCCGCCGCCCCAGGCGCCGGCCCCGCGCGAGCCGCGTCCGCCGCGTCAGCGCAGCGCCAACCCGATGCGCATCCCGGGACTGGGCTGTCTGAAGGGCTGCCTCTTCACGATCCTGCTGTTCGTCGTCGCGGGCTGGCTCATCTGGGAGCTGACCCCGCTCCAGGACTGGGTGGCCCAGGGCAAGGGCTACTGGGAGGCCATCGGCGACGGGATCACGTCCTTCACGGACTGGGTCTCCGAGCTGACGGGCTCCGAGAGCGGCACGACGAGTGGTACTACTACCGGCGGTACGGGGCAGTAGTACTGCCGATTTATCGACTTCCGAGGGGTGATTTCCCCTCGGAAGTGACGACCAGCGCCTGCGGACGCGTAACTTTGTCGCGACCGCCAGCCGCTGAGGGAGCAGTCTTGGCACGGAATATCGGCAGCCGCTACACGGCCCACCAGATCCTCGGGCGGGGCAGCGCCGGCACGGTGTGGCTCGGCGAGGGTCCCGAGGGCCCCGTCGCCATCAAGCTGCTGCGCGAGGACCTGGCCTCGGACCAGGAGCTCGTCGGACGCTTCGTCCAGGAGCGCACCGCCCTGCTCGGTCTCGACCACCCCCGGGTGGTCGCCGTCCGCGACCTCGTCGTCGACGGCAACGACCTGGCGCTCGTCATGGACCTGGTCCGCGGCACCGACCTGCGCACCCGTCTCGACCGCGAGCGCAGGCTCGCACCCGAGGCGGCCGTCGCGATCATCGCCGACGTCGCCGACGGTCTCGCCGCCGCGCACTCCGCCGGAGTCGTCCACCGCGACGTCAAGCCGGAGAACATCCTGCTCGACATGGAGGGCCCGCTCGGCCCCGGCGGAGCCCACCCGGCGCTCCTCACCGACTTCGGCGTCGCCAAGCTCATCGACACCCCCGGCCGCACCAAGGCGACCCGGATCATCGGCACGCCGGACTACCTGGCCCCCGAGATCGTCGAGGGCCTGCCCCCGCGCGCGGCCGTCGACATCTACGCCCTCGCGACCGTCCTGTACGAGCTCCTGGCCGGCTTCACGCCCTTCGGCGGCGGCCACCCCGGCGCGGTGCTGCGCCGGCACGTCACCGAGACCGTCGTCCCGCTGCCCGGCATCCCCGAGGAGCTGTGGCAGCTGATCGTCCAGTGCCTGGCCAAGGCCCCGGCCTCGCGGCTGCGCGCCTCGGAGCTGGCCAGCCGGCTGCGGGAGTGCCTGCCCCTGCTGGCCAGGCTGCCGCCGCTGGACGTGGACGAGCCGGACGACGCGGAACAGCAGGCGGAGGCGTACGAGGAGGAGTCCTACGCGACCCGGTCCGGCCAGGGCTCCGGCCCCGGCTCGGGCGAGGGCGCGCCCCGCCGGGCCGCCGTCCCGCTGGTTCCCGGCGCCTCGCCCGACTCCAACCGGGACACCCACACCTCCATGCGCGTCCCCGCCCCCGACGAGCTGGCCGGCGGCCCGCTGGGCACCGCCAGGGCCCCCCGCCCGGCCGGCGCCCGGCGTCCCGGCTCCGCCCGCCACAAGGCGGAGGCCGTCCGCAAGCGCCGCATCACGCTCTCGATCGCGGCGGCCGCCCTCGCGGGCGCCCTGGGCGTGGGCGGGTACCTGGCGACCGCCGGGGACTCCGACGCATCGCCGCAGGACTCCAAGACGTCCACACAGCCGTAGGCCGGCGGGTCCGGTCGCTTGCCACGAGCCGTTACGCTGGACGCGTGGCAGTCGTCGATGTATCCGAAGAGCTGAAGTCCCTCTCCTCGACCATGGGGTCGATCGAGGCCGTCCTGGACCTCGAAAAGCTGAGGGCCGACATCGCCGTGCTCGAAGAGCAGGCCGCGGCCCCGTCCCTCTGGGACGACCCGGAGGCGGCGCAGAAGATCACCAGCAAGCTTTCGCACCTCCAGGCCGAGGTCCGCAAGGCCGAGGCCCTGCGCGGCCGGATCGACGACCTCGGGGTGCTCTTCGAGCTCGCCGAGGAGATGGACGACCCGGACACCCGCGCCGAGGCCGAGACGGAGCTCGTCTCCGTCCGCAAGGCGCTGGACGAGATGGAAGTCCGCACGCTGCTCTCCGGCGAGTACGACGAGCGCGAGGCGCTGGTCAACATCCGCGCCGAAGCGGGCGGTGTCGACGCCGCCGACTTCGCCGAGCAGCTCCAGCGCATGTATCTGCGCTGGGCCGAGCGGCACGGCTACGGCACGGAGGTCTACGAGACCTCGTACGCGGAAGAGGCCGGCATCAAGTCGACCACCTTCGTGGTCAAGGCCCCGTACGCCTACGGCACGCTCTCGGTCGAGCAGGGCACGCACCGCCTGGTGCGCATCTCCCCCTTCGACAACCAGGGGCGCCGTCAGACCTCGTTCGCGGGTGTCGAGATCCTCCCGGTCGTCGAGTCGTCCGACCACGTCGAGATCGACGAGTCCGAGCTGCGCGTGGACGTCTACCGCGCGTCGGGCCCCGGCGGCCAGGGCGTCAACACGACCGACTCGGCGGTGCGCATCACGCACATCCCGACCGGCATCGTGGTCTCCTGCCAGAACGAGCGCTCGCAGATCCAGAACAAGGCGAGCGCCATGAACGTCCTCCAGGCCAAGCTCCTCGAGCGCCAGCGCCAGGAGGAGCGCGCCAAGATGGACGCCCTGAAGGGTGACGGCGGCAGCTCCTGGGGCAACCAGATGCGCTCGTACGTCCTCCACCCGTACCAGATGGTCAAGGACCTCCGGACGGACTTCGAGGTCGGCAACCCGCAGTCGGTCCTGGACGGCGAGATCGACGGCTTCCTCGAGGCGGGCATCCGCTGGCGCAAGCAGCAGGAGAAGTAGGACGGTTCGTCTTCGTACGGCGTCGGGACTCCGCGAGAGCGGGACCGGCGCCGTCGTCGTATGTGCGGGATTCGCGGGCGCAAGGGGAAAGTTGACTCTCCTGACGCTTTGTCGACAAGGGAACTGGCGCGACGGGACCGGAAGTTCAGCGTTTACGTCACAGTTGCATCCCCGCATGGCGGGCAACTCGTGATCTTTCGGGCATCGCACGCGCAACGACCTTGACGCGTATGCGGAAACTCGGGAGGGTGGCGCATGGCATGCGTATCTCTGGGGCGTGTGTGAACGGGGGCCGGCTGAGTGATACGCCGCTCCCGATGCCCGAGGCCCCCGAGCGCTGCTCCAATGACGAGATGAGCTACTGGGGGTAGCAGCCAGATGACGAAGAAGACGCGGATCCGCGTAGCGCGCATAGCGGCCGGCGCGGTGATCGCCGCCGGTGCGTCGCTCACTGCGGCGGGTGCCGCTTCGGCCGTTGGTGTGTCCTTCGGGGCCGAGGTGAACGACGGCACTGTCGAGGTCCAGGCCGGAGTCACCACCGGCAACGAGGACGGCGGCAACACGACCGTCGGTACGACCGAGGGCACCACGGAGGGGACCACCGAAGGTACGACCGAGGGGACCACCGAGGGCACGACCGAGGGGACCACCGAAGGTACGACCGAGGGGACCACCGAGGGTACGACCGAGGGGACCACCGAGGGCACCACGGAGGGGACCACCGAGGGTACGACCGAGGGGACCACCGAGGGCACCACGGAGGGGACCACCGAGGGTACGACCGAGGGGACCACCGAGGGCACGACCGAAGGTACGACCCAGGGCACGACCCAGGGCACCACCCAGGGCACGACGACGGGTAACAACGGCGGCAACCCGACCACGGGTGGCAACTCCGGCGGTAACCAGACCACGGGTGGCAACTCCGGCGGCAACCAGACCACCGGTGGCAACACCGGCGGTTCCTCGACCACCGGTGGCGGTTCCTCCACCGACGGTGGCGCCGGCACCTGCACCGTCGACCTCGACGGCGCCGAGTGCGTCGACAACAACCCGGGCACCAACAACGCCGGCTCGCAGCCGGTCGAGCAGGGCAAGGCCAAGGAGGAGCTGGCGGAGACCGGCGCCGCCGAGACCTCCTTCCTGCTCATCGGTGCCGCCACGATGATCGCCGGTGGCATCGGCTTCCGGATGCTGCCGCGTCTCGTCGGTGGCGGTCGCGCCGCCGTCTGAGGCTCCTGAAGCATGACGAAGAGGGCCGGGGAGATCCCCGGCCCTCTTCTCGCGTTCCGGCTTGTATGCGGAGTGCTACGCGGTCTGCAGCGCCGCGAGCAGCGCCACCATCGCCACCAGGGCGATCACCAGCGTCAGCAGCATCGCCGGGGTCAGGCCCGTCGACGGGGTCAGACGCTCCCGGTTCGCGCGGCAGACGGGGCAGCGGCCCTCTGCGACGGGGGCCGCGCAGTTGGCGCACACCAGTCGGTCGTAGGTCATGCGCTCTCCTCCTCCCGCACGGGGGTCCACACGGGGTTCACACCAAGGACAACGCCCGGCCGTACCCGAGCGTTCCCCCTACCACTGTGCCAGCTCCGGGGCGTTTCGGCGCGCCCCGTCGGATTACACCCGGATCGCATCCGTTCCGCCCCGAAGGGCGAAAAGGATAAAGCACGCAAGCCGGGACCGCGACTGCGCGGTGCATCCCCGGTCGCGTAAGGTCGCGCACACCTACTCCCGGCCGACCGTGGTGCATCCGTGATCCGATTCGACAATGTGTCCAAGTCCTATCCGAAGCAGAACCGCCCCGCGCTTCGGGACGTCTCCCTGGAGATCGAGAAGGGGGAGTTCGTCTTCCTCGTCGGGTCTTCCGGCTCCGGAAAGTCCACCTTCCTCCGGCTGATCCTGCGCGAGGAGCGCTGCAGCCACGGCCAGGTGCACGTCCTCGGCAAGGACCTCGCCCGGCTCTCCAACTGGAAGGTGCCGCAGATGCGGCGCCAGCTCGGCACCGTCTTCCAGGACTTCCGGCTGCTGCCCAACAAGACCGTCGCCGAGAACGTGGCCTTCGCGCAGGAGGTCATCGGCAAGCCGCGCGGAGAGATCCGCAAGGCGGTGCCCCAGGTCCTCGACCTCGTCGGCCTCGGCGGCAAGGAGGACCGCATGCCGGGCGAGCTCTCCGGTGGTGAGCAGCAGCGCGTCGCCATCGCCCGGGCCTTCGTCAACCGGCCGATGCTGCTGATCGCCGACGAGCCCACCGGCAACCTCGACCCGCAGACCTCCGTCGGCATCATGAAGCTGCTCGACCGCATCAACAGGACAGGGACCACCGTCGTCATGGCGACCCACGACCAGAACATCGTCGACCAGATGCGCAAGCGCGTCATCGAGCTCGAAAAGGGCCGTCTCGTCCGCGACCAGGCGCGCGGCGTCTACGGATACCAGCACTGAGCAGGTAGGGGATAGAACACCATGCGCGCTCAGTTCGTGCTCTCCGAGATCGGCGTCGGCCTCCGGCGCAATCTCACGATGACCTTCGCCGTCATCGTCTCCGTGGCCCTCTCGCTCGCCCTCTTCGGCGGTGCGCTGCTCATGCGCGAGCAGGTCAGCACGATGAAGGACTACTGGTACGACAAGGTCAACGTCTCCATCTTCCTCTGCAACAAGACCGACGCGGCCACCTCTCCCAAGTGCGCCAAGGGTGCGGTGACCGCTCAGCAGAAGGAGCAGATCGAGGCCGATCTGAACGAGATGGACATCGTCGAGACCGTGCACCACGAGTCGACCGACGAGGCCTACAAGCACTACAAGGAGCAGTACAGCGACACCGCCATCGCCTCGGTGATCACGCCCGACCAGATGCAGGAGTCGTTCCGGGTCAAGCTGGACGACCCGGAGAAGTACAAGGTCGTCGCCACCGCCTTCGCCGGTCGGGACGGCGTGGAGTCCGTCCAGGACCAGCGCAACATCCTGCAGAACCTCTTCGACCTGATGAACGGCATGAACATCGCCGCCCTCGGCGTCATGGGGCTGATGCTGGTCATCGCGCTGATGCTGATCGTCAACACGGTGCGCGTCTCCGCCTTCAGCCGACGGCGTGAGACCGGCATCATGCGACTGGTCGGCGCCTCCAGCTTCTACATCCAGATGCCGTTCATCATGGAGGCCGCCTTCGCCGGTCTCCTCGGCGGCGCCGTCGCCTGCATCATGCTCCTGGTCGGCCGGTACTTCCTGATCGACCACGGCATCGCGCTCGCCGACAAGATGCAGCTCGTCAACTTCATCGGCTGGGACGCCGTCCTCGCCAAGCTGCCGCTCGTCATCGCCATCGGCCTGCTGATGCCGGCCCTGGCCGCCTTCGTGGCGCTGCGCAAGTACCTCAAGGTGTGAGAAGAGCCCTTCGCGTACCCGGGGCGCCGTACGGTCAACCACCGTACGGCGCCTTTCGCTTGTCCTAGAGTGGGCGCCATGCCGGTGGGCCCCGGGTCGCGACCCGACCTCTGTCTCCGGCCCCGCGGAGTCCTCCGTGGGGCCGCTTTGACGTTGGTCTTCGCCGGGGTGCTCGCCACCGCCGCGGCCACCGGGTCCCTGCCCCGGCAGGAGACCTCCGCCGTGAAGCGCGAACAGGCCGCACCGGCGCGCGACACCGTCGACCCCACCGCCCTCGCCCGCGCCGCCGCCGACGCGATGGCCGACGGCAAGTCCGGCAAGAAGGCCGCCGAGGAGTTCGTCAGCCGCAGCGGCGACCGGTGGGGCGCGGTGTACGACCCGGCGGAGTTCGAGGAGTTCGCGCAGGCGCTGGACGGCTCGTACACCGGCGTCGGACTCTCCGCGCGGAAGGCGGCGCAGGGGCGCATCGAGATCTCCCGCGTCCAGGACGGCGGACCCGCCGCGAAGGCCGGGCTACGGGCCGGCGACCGCCTCGTCGCCGTCGACGGGCGCTCCGTCGACGGACTCTCCGTCTCGGAGGTCGTCTCCCTGCTGCGCGGTGACGGCGCTGCGGAGGCCGGCTCCACCGTCGCCCTGGGCGTCGAGCGCGGCCGCTCCGTCTGGACCGAGACCCTCACCCGGGCCCGGCTCGCCACCGAGGACGTCACCGTGCGCCGCCTCGACGACGGCACCGTACTGATCAAGGTCACCGCCTTCACCAAGGGCGCGGGCGAGCGGGTACGGGAAGCGGTACGGGACGCCCCGACCGGCGCCGGCGTCCTCCTGGACCTGCGGGGCAACGCCGGCGGCCTGGTCGCCGAGGCCGCCGTCGCCGCCTCCGCCTTCCTCGACGGCGGTCTGGTCGCCACGTACGACATCGACGGCGAGCAGCGCGCCCTGTACGCGCAGAGCGGCGGGGACACGGCAAGGCCGGTGGTCGCGCTGGTCGACGGCGGCACGATGAGCGCGGCCGAGCTGCTCACCGGCGCCCTGCAGGACCGCGGCCGGGCGATCACCGTCGGCTCGCGCACCTTCGGCAAGGGCTCGGTGCAGATGCCGAGCACCCTGCCCGACGGCTCCGTCGCCGAGCTCACCGTCGGCCACTACCGCACCCCCGCCGGGCACGGCGTCGACGGCCGGGGCATCACGCCCGACCTGATCGTCGGCGATGCCACCGGCAAGCGGGCCGAGGAGCGGGCGAGAACGGTATTGAGTGGCCTCGGAGGGGGCTCGTAGTGCGAAAATAGCTGCACTATGGCAAAGGGACTCGTGAACGTGCAGGGCAAGCCTGCCAAGAAGAAGGACCCGGAGAAGGGTCCTGAGCGCAAGATCATCGCGCAGAACAAGAAGGCGCGCCACGACTACCACATCATCGACACCTACGAGTGCGGTGTGGTGCTCATGGGCACCGAGGTGAAGTCGCTCCGGATGGGCCGGGCGTCGCTGGTCGACGGCTTCGTGCAGATCGACGGGCACGAGGCGTGGCTGCACAACATCCATGTGCCCGAGTACATGCAGGGCAGCTGGACCAACCACTCGGCGAAGCGGAAGCGCAAGCTGCTGCTGCACCGCGCCGAGATCGACAAGCTGGAGGCGAAGTCCCAGGAGACGGGTCACACGATCGTGCCCCTCGCGCTGTACTTCCTGAAGGGCCGCGTCAAGGTCGAGATCGCGCTGGCCAAGGGCAAGAAGGAGTACGACAAGCGACAGACGCTGCGGGAGAAGCAGGACACCCGCGAGACGAACCGGGCGATCGCGGCGGCGAAGCGGCGCCAGCGGGCGGCGGCCGTCTAGGACGCCTTCCGTCCAGGGGCCCTTAATACGCTGGCAACCGTGCGCGGTCGTCGCGTACGATGGGCTCTGCACCTCAGAGCGGGTGCGCGCCTTGAAAAAACAACATGGGGATGATCGGTTTCGACAGCGGATGTCGAAGCAGGGGAAGCGTGTCGAGGAAGCGGCAATGATCTCGTAAACCATATGTCGCAACCAATAATCGCCAACTCCAAGAGCGATAACTCCCGCTTCGCCCTCGCTGCCTAATCTAGGTATCGAGTAGAAGCCTCTGTGAGGAGCGTCAGCCCGGGGATGGTCCCGACCCGGATCCTGGCGTCATTTAGGGATCTAAACCTCTAGCCCCGGTCACGGGGGCCTGAGGGAAATCAAACAGTGACTGAGCCCGTCGGAGACTTGTCCGCGTGATCTCCGGGGCTGAGAAACTCGTAGCGGACTGCACACGGAGAAGCCCTGGTTCTGCACCGTTGGACGCGGGTTCGATTCCCGCCATCTCCACCGAGAGTCCGAGGGGGGCATGCCCCGCCCGGACACCTCATCCCATGTGGGCACAGGCCCGGCAGTCGTCACGACGACCGCCGGGCCTTTGTCATGTTCGTCGGCTGTCTCGGTCGGTCCTCCCGGTGTCGGCGCGGCGGCCCACCCGGGCCGTCGCGCACAGGGTGAGGGCCAGGGCGGCCGCGGCCGCCGGGACCAGGAAGGCGTACGTCGTCGTCGGGCCGTGTTCGGCCGCCCAGCCGCCGGTGGCCGCGCCGGCCGCGATGCCGCCGAGGAGGGCGGTCACCGCGAGCGTCATGCCCTCGTTGAGCCGGCCGGCCGGGGTCAGGCGCTGGACCAGGGTCATGCCCGTGACCATCGTCGGGGCGGTCGCCATGCCCGCCACGAGCAGGCCGCCCGCGAGGGCGAGCAGAGAGCCGGTCGAGGCCCCGAGGAGCGGCAGCGTCATCAGCACGGTCATCGCCGCGAGACAGCTGCGCAGCCGGACCGAGCGTCCCGTGCGGCCGTACACCAGGCCGGCCGCGCAGGAGCCCGCCGCCTGGAGGGCGAGGACGGGGCCGGCGGCCGGGCCGTCCACGTGCGCGAGCGTCACCACCTCCATCGCACCGAAGACCGCGCCCGTGGCCAGGAAGACCCCCAGCAGCGGCGCCATGCCGGGGGCGCGCAGCAGAGAGCCGGGCGCGGCGGCGGAGCGGGGCGCGACCGGGGGTTCGGTGGAGCGCTGGGCCGCGAAGATCAGGACGCCGCCGAGCAGCAGGACCGCGCCGATCAGGGTGCCGGCTTCCGGGAACAGGGCCGAGCAGAGGACGGCGGCCAGGACCGGGCCGATCATGAAGCAGAGCTCGTCGACGGCCTGCTCGAAGGCGTTGGCCGTGTGCAGGGCCGCCGGGTCGCCCCGGTGGAGGTGGGCCCAGCGGGCCCGGGACATGCCACCGGTGTTGGGCGTGGTGGCCGTCGCCGCGTACGCCACGAAAAGGGTCCAGGCAGGTGCCTCGTGGTGCACGCACAGCAGCAGGGCGAGCGAGCCGAGCACGGCCGCCGCGGTCGCGGGGACCGCGATCCGGGCCTGTCCGTACCGGTCGACGAACCGGGCCGTCCACGGCGCGACGAGGGCCGTGGCCGCGAGCCCGGTGGCGGTGACCGCGCCCGCCAGGGCGTACGAGTCGTACGACCCCGCGATCATGATCACCGCGCTGACGCTGAACATCCCCATCGGCAGGCGCGCGATGAGGTTCCCGAGGGTGAAGGCGCGGGTGCCGGGGGTGGTGAAGAGACGGAGGTAGGGGTTGGAGGGGGCGGTGATGGTGCGTGGTTCGCGGTAGCGGGGGACGAGCGTCGGGCCCGCGGGGGTCATCACGAGGTCGTGTTGCGGCATGGAAGAAGCCTCGTGGGAGCGGCGGCGAGCGGTCCAACACCTGCTCCGTGGGCATTCACGCGCCAGTGTTGTTAAATGCGGGGTGGCCACTTCGTACGACATCGACCCACGGCTCCTGCGGGCCTTCGCCGCCGTCGCCGACGAGCTGCACTTCACCCGCGCCGCCGCCCGCCTCTACCTCGCCCAGCAGGCGCTCAGCCGCGACATCCGGCGTCTGGAGCGCGAGTTGGGTACGGAGCTGTTCGTACGGACCACCCGACAGGTATCCCTCACGGCGGACGGCGAACGGCTCCTGCCGTACGCGCGACGCGTGTTGGCCGCCTGCGACGACCTCGCCGACGCCTTCCGCGCGGCCACCCGTCCTCTCCTCGTCGACCTCAACGGCGCGGGCTTCGCGCACGGCCGGGTCCTGGAGCGGGCGCGCGAGCTCGCCCCGGAGCAGGAGCTGATGGCCCGCTACGAGAGCGGTCTCACCGGGGCCGCGGCGCAGATCCTCGCCGGGCGGCTCGATGTCTCCTTCGGGCGGTACGGGGGACTGGAACCGGCCACGCGGGCGCGGCTCGCCTCGCAGTTCGTACGGTACGAGCCGATGGCGGTGCTGCTGCCCGAGGACCACCCGCTGGCGGATCTGGACGCCGTCCCGCTGGCCGCGCTCGCCGGGATGAGCGTCTACGCGGGCGCGGGCAACGACCGCACCCTCGAGTGGACCGGCCTGGCTGCCCAGCTCTTCGAGGGGCGGGGCATCGCGGTCGCACCGCCGGCGCCGATGGTGGTGGGGAAGGAGGAGTTCCGCCGGATCATGGCCAAGCTCCGCACCCCGGCCCTCGCGGTCGTCGACTTCCCGCCGATTCCCGGCAGCGTGCTGCGGCCCCTCGTCGACCCCGTGCCGATCTCCCCGGTGAGCCTCGTGTGGCGCAAGGGGCTCCGCCACCCCGGCCTGGACGCGCTCCGCGCGGCGGCGACGGAGATCGGCGAGCGCGAGGGCTGGCTGGAGCGTCCCGAGGGAGCCTGGCTCCCGGAGGGGGAGCCGGGGGTCCCGGTGGGCTGAACCCGGGGTCGGTCGAGCCCGGCTTCCGCGCCCCGGCGCTCACACCGGTCCCGCGCGCCGGGTGAGAGCAAGGTTCCGTCCGTGTCACTTCCCGCCACCGGTCCGAAACGCGGCCTCCCTAGTCTCTCCTCCCAGAGGTCCAGAGCATCTGGACGCTCGGGACCCGACACCTGGAGGTACGTGATGGGCGGCCGATGGATCGAACGGTGGGAACCGGAGGACGAGACCTTCTGGCGTGAGCAAGGAGAGCGGATCGCCCGGCGCAATCTCGTCTTCTCCGTCCTCTCCGAGCACATCGGCTTCTCCATCTGGAGCCTGTGGTCGGTCATGGTCCTGTTCATGGGACCGCAGTACGGCATCGACCCGGCGGGGAAGTTCTTCCTCATAGCGACCGCCACCTTCGTCGGCGCGCTCATCCGGATCCCGTACACCTTCGCCGTCGCCCGCTTCGGCGGCCGGAACTGGACGATCGTCAGCGCGCTGCTGCTGCTCCTGCCGACCGGCGTCGCCTACGCGGTGATGGAGCCGGGCACCTCGTACGGCACCTTCCTGCTGGTCGCCGCGCTCACCGGCGTCGGCGGCGGCAACTTCGCCTCCTCCATGACCAACATCAACGCCTTCTTCCCGCTGCGGAAGAAGGGCTGGGCGCTCGGCCTCAACGCGGGCGGCGGCAACATCGGCGTCCCCGTCGTCCAGCTCGTCGGCCTGCTGGTCATCGGCACCGCCGGCGCCATGCACCCGCGGATCGTCCTCGGCGTCTACCTCCCGCTCATCGTGATCGCCGCCCTGTGCTCCGCGCTCTTCATGGACAACCTGGTCCCGGTGAAGAACGACACCGGGGCGGTCAAGGAAGCCGTGGCGGCCAGGCACACCTGGATCATGGCCTTCCTCTACATCGGCACCTTCGGTTCCTTCATCGGCTACAGCTTCGCCTTCGGGCTCGTCCTGCAGACCCAGTTCGGGCGCACCCCGCTCCAGGCCGCCTCGCTCACCTTCATCGGCCCGCTGCTCGGCTCGCTGATCCGGCCCGTCGGCGGCTCGCTCGCCGACAAGTACGGCGGCGCCCGCATCACCCTGTGGAACTTCGCCGGGATGGCCGTCGCGACCGCCGTCGTGATCTACGCCTCGGTCGTCGAGTCGCTCGCCGTCTTCCTCGTCGGCTTCATCGTGCTCTTCGTCCTCAGCGGCCTCGGCAACGGCTCCACGTACAAGATGATCCCCGCGATCTTCCTCGCGCAGGGCCACCGCAAGGGGCTGTCCGGCGAGGCGGCGGAGTCGTACGGCCGCAGGCTCTCCGGGGCCTCCATGGGACTGATCGGCGCGGTGGGCGCGCTCGGCGGGCTCGGCATCAACCTCGCCTTCCGGCAGTCCTTCCAGGCGGCCGGCACCGGCACCGCGGCCTTCGTCGCCTTCCTGGCCTTCTACGCGGCCTGCATGGTCGTGACCTGGGCGGTATACCTTCGGCGCCCGGCCGCCGTACCGGACACCGCAGAAGGCGCGGCAGCTGCCTCGGGCGACAAGACGCCGCAGCCCGGTTACGCCGAGGTGTGATCGGGAGTGGTCCGTAACGGCCAGGAAATACCGGCGAACCGAGTCTGTCACGCATCCCCGTCAGGCTCGGTCGTCATGTACGAGCAAGAGCAGGGTCCCCTCGCGGGGTTCACCGTCGGAGTCACGGCGGCACGCCGCGCCGACGAGCTGGGCGCGCTCCTGCGCCGCCGGGGCGCGGCCGTCGTCCACGGCCCGGCGCTGCGGATCGTGCCGCTCGCGGACGACACGGAACTGCTCGCCGCCACCAAGGAACTCATCGACCATGCCCCGGACGTCGTCGTCGCCACCACGGCGATCGGCTTCCGGGGCTGGGTCGAGGCGGCGGACGGCTGGGGCTACGGCGAGGAGCTCCTCGACTGCCTGCGGGGCGTGGAACTCCTCGCCCGCGGGCCCAAGGTCAAGGGAGCGGTACGGGCGGCGGGGCTCACCGAGTCGTGGTCGCCGTCGTCCGAGTCCATGGCCGAGGTGCTCGACCGGCTGCTCACGGAGGGGGTGAGCGGGCGGCGCATCGCGCTCCAGCTGCACGGGGAGCCGCTCCCGGGGTTCGTCGAGGCACTGACGGCGGGCGGCGCGGAGGTCGTCGGCGTACCGGTCTACCGGTGGATGCCGCCGGAGGACATCGGCCCGCTGGACCGGCTGCTCGACGGGGTCCTGTCCGGCACGCTGGACGCGGTGACGTTCACCAGCGCACCGGCTGCCGCGTCCCTGCTGACCCGGGCCGTGGACCGGGGCGTCCTGCCGGAACTCCTCGCGGCGCTGCGGCACGGAGTGCTCGCCGTGTGCGTGGGGCCGGTGACGGCGCTGCCGCTCCAGGCGCACGGCATCGACACGCTCCAGCCCGAGCGCTTCCGGCTCGGGCCGCTGGTGCAGCTGCTCTGCCAGGAACTGCCCTCCCGGGCCCGTACGCTCCCGGTGGCGGGCCACCGGATCGAGATCCGGGGGCACGCGGTCCTCGTCGACGGCTGTCTGCGCCCGGTGCCGCCGGCCGGGATGGCTCTGCTCGACACCCTGGCCCGGCGACCCGGCTGGGTCGTCTCCCGCGCCGAACTGCTGCGCGCCCTGCCGGGCGCGGGCCGCGACGAGCACGCCGTGGAGACGGCGATGGCCCGGCTGCGCACGGCCCTCGGCACGCCGAAGCTGATCCAGACGGTGGTCAAGCGGGGGTACCGGCTGGCGCTCGATCCGGTGGCGGACACGAAGTACGCGGACGAGTAGGCGAGGGAGCGAGGCGGGACGGGCGGCTGCGCCGGCCCGCTGCCACCGCCCCCCGCCCGCCGTCACCGCCCCCGCCCGTCACCGCCCCCGCCCGTCACCGCCCCCGGCGCACCGACAGGGCCCGCAGCAGGCAGGCGAAGCCCACGGTCGTCAGGACCGCGCGGACGAGGTTCCAGGCGACCCACGGGGTCTCGAAGTCCGCGCGGGCCCGCACCGGGTCCGTGGCCGCCGCGAGGGCGTCGTTGAGCGGGACGTTCACCGCCGCGGTGACCACGAAGACGGCCGCGTACAGGACCAGCGCCGCGAGGACCCAGATCTTCGCCGCCGTGCCCCGCAACTGCCACGCGGCGATCGCCGTGAGGATCAGCGCCCCGAAGAACGGCGTGAAGAAGACCGGGTTCTGGATCACGTCGTTGATGTTCCGCATCACCTCGACGAAGACCCGGTCGTCGCTGCGCCCCAGCGCCGGCATCACCGAGCACACGTACGCGAACCACACCCCCGCGATCAGTCCCGTCGCCACCGTCGCCGCGGCCAGTACCGTCCCGGCCGCCGTCCCGCCCCTGTTGTCTGTCATGACCACAGTCAAGCGGCCGGGGGAGCGCGGATCCATGGATCCGCGTCCAGGATCCATACGCGGGCGTCCACGGTGGCGCGATCACCACCTCTTCCGGCGGATCCTCCACGACGACCCGCCGCCGGGGGTCTAGCCGGAGCCGCCCCGCCTTGCCAGTCTGGTCGGGACGCCGGACCTCTCCAAGGTGGTGACAGGGTCATGACCGTACGGTTCGACTCCGGGCGGATCTGCCTGGACCTGGCCGCCCAACAGCTCGACCGCGCCGAAGCGCTCGACGCCTTCCTGCACACCACCGGACTCGTCCCGGCCGCCACCCCGTTGGGCGCGCTCGACGCCCACTGGGTCGCCCGCTTCCGCGAACTGCGCGACTGCGTCGGCGAACTGGTGAGCGCTCAGCTCGACGGCAGGCGCGCCGACCTCGCCCTGGAACGGCTCAACGAGCTCGCCGCCGCCTCCGCACCACCCGCGCCCCGCGCCGTACGCACGGAGACCAGCGGGCTCGTCCGGGCCCTGAGCGACGAACCCGACTGCCGCGCGCTGCTCGCCGCCGTCGCCCGGGACGCGGTCGACCTCCTCACCGACCCGGCCGCCCGCGCCCTGCTCCGGCGGTGCGAGGGCGACAACTGCCGCCGCTGCTACCTCGACACCTCGCGAGGACACCGCCGGCGCTGGTGCTCCAGCGAGACCTGCGGAAACCGCGAGCGAGTTGCCCGCCATCGGGCAGCACGGCGCGGAATCGTGGCCGTGTAAAAAATCTTCGAACACCGTTGAGTCGAACCCGCACCGGCTCCGTACCTCTCCACGACAACAGGGTCTCGACCGGGAGGTTCAGGTGCGCAAGGATGCGGCCGTGGCCGATGACCGTCCGCATCGGGCCCGGCATCGCAGCGAGGTGTCACGCTTCCGACCCGACGTCCCTGACGAGGAGTTGATGCGTGCTCTCTACCGCGAACATGCCGGGCCCCTGCTCGCCTATGTACTCCGCCTCGTCGCCGGCGACCGCCAGCGTGCCGAGGACGTCGTACAGGAGACGCTCATCCGTGCCTGGAAGAACGCCGGCCAGCTCAACCGGGCTACCGGCTCAGTCAGACCTTGGCTCGTGACGGTTGCCCGGCGCATCGTCATCGACGGCCACCGCAGCCGGCAGGCCCGGCCTCAGGAGGTCGATCCGTCACCGCTCGAGGTCCTGCCCGCGGAGGACGAGATCGACAAGGCGCTGTGGCTGATGACGCTCTCTGACGCGCTCGACGATTTGACCCCCGCCCACCGGGAAGTGTTGGTCGAGACCTACTTCAAGGGGCGTACGGTCAACGAGGCGGCCGAGACCCTCGGCATACCCGCCGGGACCGTGCGTTCCCGGGTGTTCTACGCACTGCGTTCGATGAAGCTCGCGCTGGAGGAGAGGGGGGTATCGGCATGAGCAGCGGTATGACACCGCCGCACGACGCCGCGGGTGCGTACGTACTCGGCATCCTGGACGACGTCGACGCCGCCGCCTTCGAGGCGCACCTGGTGGACTGCGACCTCTGCGCCGCGCACGTGGAGGAATTCGCCGGCATGGAGCCGATGCTGGCCATGCTGGCGGACGCCGACGCGGCCCCGGCCGGGCCCACGGGTCCCGCGGCCGATCCGTACGCCGACGAGGCCTTCGACGCCTTCGCGCCCCGGCCGCCGGCCCCGCCCGGTCCGCGCCGCGTCCCCGTCGCACCCGTCACCCTCGACTCCGCCCCCGGGCCGCAGCTCCTCGACCGGCTCATCGACGAGGTGGGCGCCAAGCGGGCCCGCTCCCGCCGCCGCTCCTTCTACCTCGTCGCGGCCGCCGCCGTCCTCGTCATCGGCGGCCCCGCCGTCGCCGTCGTCGCCACCTCCGAGGGAGGCAAGGAGAACCGGGCGATCGAACCCCACCCCACCAGCCCCGCCGAGGACGCCTTCTTCCACCACATGGAGGAGAAGATCCAGGCCACCGACCCGACGACCAAGATCAGCGCCACCGTCGGCATGGAGAAGAAGGGCTGGGGCACCCACACCGTCCTCGAACTCAAGAACGTCAAGGGCCCCCTCAAGTGCCGGCTCGTCGCCGTCTCCAAGAGCGGCGAGGAGGAGGTCGTCACCTCCTGGGCCGTGCCGAAGTGGGGGTACGGCATCCCCGGCGCCACGCAGGAGAGCGCCAAGAACCCGCTGTACGTGCACGGCGGAGCGGCCATGGAGCGCAACGACATCGACCACTTCGAGGTCCGGACCTTCGACGGCGAACGCCTCGTGGAGGTCGAGGCCTGACATTTCGGCCCCCTGTGGCGTACGCTCGACGGCTGCCCAGTGCACGTCAGAAGGGGGCCTTAGTGGCCGCGCAGGAAGCCGTGGACACCGTGGACACGGTCCGGGACCGTGAGATCGGTGTCGAGCAGGAACATCTGGATCAGGTCTACCGCCGCCTCGAGGAGAAGATCCGCGAGGCGGAGTTCCTGATGAACGACGCCGCCAAGCGCGGCCAGGTCGGCACGCCCGGCGCGCTCGCCGAGCGCGACGCGCAGGTCTTCCGGGCCGGCGTGCACCTCAACCGGCTCAACAACGAGTTCGAGGACTTCCTCTTCGGCCGGATCGACCTGCTCTACGGCAAGGACGGCAAGAAGGGCCCCGACGGCGCGTACACCTCCGTCGAGCCCGCCGAGGACGCCGTACGGCCGGACAACACGGCCGACATCGGCGAGACCCTCCACATCGGCCGGATCGGCGTCCTCGACTCCGACTACGCGCCGCTCGTCATCGACTGGCGCGCACCCGCCGCCGCGCCCTTCTACCGCTCCACGCCGGTCGACCCCGGCCGCGTGGTGCGCCGTCGGGTCATCCGTTCCAAGGGCCGCAAGGTCCTCGGCGTCGAGGACGACCTGATGCGTCCCGAGCTGAAGGCGACCCTCGACGGGCGCGAGCTGCCGGTGATCGGCGACGGCGCCCTGATGGCCGCGCTCGGCCAGGCCCGCAGCCACACCATGCGTGACATCGTCTCCTCCATCCAGGCCGAGCAGGACCTGGTCATCCGCGCGCCCGCCGCCTCCGTCACGTACGTCGAGGGCGGCCCGGGCACCGGAAAGACGGCGGTCGCCCTGCACCGGGCCGCCTATCTGCTCTACCAGGACCGGCGGCGGTACGCGGGCGGCATCCTGATCGTCTCCCCGACCCCGCTGCTCGTCTCCTACACCGAGGGCGTCCTGCCCTCGCTCGGCGAGGAGGGCCAGGTCGCCATCCGCGCCCTCGGATCGCTCGTGGACGGAATGGAGGCCACCACGTACGACGAGCCGGCCGTGGCCCGCGTCAAGGGCTCCTCCCGCATGCTCGCCGTGCTGCGCAAGGCGGCCCGCGGAGCCCTGGAGACGCCGGCGCCGAGGTCCGCGCCCGGTGACCAGCTCTCCTTCGGAGAGGACCTGGGCGACGAAGGGGCCGCCCCGGCCCCCGCCGGCACCCCCACGCGCCTGCGGGTCGTCGCCTTCGGCCGCCGCCTGGAGCTGGAGGCCGACGAGCTCCAGCGCATCCGGCACAACGTGCTCGGCGGCTCCGCGCCCGTCAACCTGCTGCGCCCGCGCGCCCGCCGGCTGCTGCTCGACGCGCTGTACGCCAAGTCCGGCGCCGCCGGGCGGCACAGCGACCCCGAGCTCGCCGCCGAGCTGCGCTCCTCCTTCGACGAGGACGTCTCCACCGAGGACTCCTTCCTCTTCTTCCTCGACGCCTGGTGGCCCGAGCTCACGCCCCGCCAGGTCCTCGACGCGATGGCCGACGAGAAGCGCCTCGGCCGCTGGGCCCGGCGCATCCTCAACCCGGGCGAGGTCCGCCGCGTCGCCCGCTCCCTGCGCCGTGACGCGCTCTCGGTGCACGACGTGGCGCTCCTCGACGAGCTCCACACCCTCCTCGGCGCCCCGGCCAGGCCCCGCAAGAAGCGGGAGTACGACCCGCTGGACCAGCTGACGGGGCTGGAGGAGCTGATGCCCGTACGGGAGGAGACACAGCGGGAGCGGGCGGAACGGCTCGCCGCCGAGCGCGTCGAGTACGCCCACGTCATCGTCGACGAGGCGCAGGACCTCACCCCGATGCAGTGGCGGATGGTCGGGCGGCGCGGCCGGCACGCGACCTGGACGGTCGTGGGCGACCCGGCGCAGTCGTCCTGGTCGTCACCGGACGAGGCCGCCGAGGCCCGCGACGAGGCGCTCGGCAGCCGCCCCCGGCGGCGCTTCGAGCTGACCGTGAACTACCGCAACCCCGCCGAGATCGCCGAGCTGGCCGCCAAGGTGCTCGCCCTCGCCATGCCGGGCAGCACGTCGCCGCGCGCGGTCCGGTCCACCGGTGTGGAGCCGCGTTTCGTGGCGGTGGCGGAGAAGGCCGATCTGGCCGAAACCGTACGGGCGGAGGCGCGCCGTCTCCTCGAACGGGTGGACGGCACCGTCGGTGTCGTGGTCGCCATGAACCGGCGCGAGCAAGCCGCCCGCTGGCTGGCCGAACTCGGCGACCGGGTGGTGGCGCTGGGCTCCCTGGAGGCCAAGGGCCTGGAGTACGACGCCACGGTGGTGGTCTCGCCCGCGGAGATCGCGGACGAGTCCCCGGCCGGACTGCGGGTGCTGTACGTGGCGCTGACCCGCGCCACCCAGCAGCTGACGGTGGTCTCGGGCGCCCGTGACGTACCGGACGAGGCGGGGGTCCCCGACCTGCTCAGGGACTGATTTCCGGTCAACCTGCGTCGCAGGAATCACTTACCAGGGTGGTTTGTTAGCCTGTCTATGGCACCGGCTCGATCCAAGCCCCCGGGCCCAACCTTCGTCCCTTAGAGGGACCACTTGCCGCGAGGCGAGCATGGCGGGTCGGTGCCATCTTGTACGTACATACAGAAGAGGTCCGCGTCACCCACGGGTGATCGCGGACCTCTTCTGTTTCCCCATGGGTTCTCGTATGGTGGAAACTACTTTCCGAAAACAAAATGACCGCATTACCTGCTACCGGCAGGTAGGTGCGACGATCGGAGGGCGCCGCCGGGCAACCAGCCGGGGCGGCGTAGCAACGAAGCTCAGGGAAAGCAGAGGAACTCGGCCATGGCAACGGCGCCCAGCGTCTCGTACTCGATGACGGTCAGGCTGGAGGTTCCCGCCAGCGGAACCGCGGTCTCCCAGCTCACCACGGCGGTGGAGTCCCACGGCGGTTCCGTCACCGGCCTCGACGTGACCGCCTCCGGCCACGAGAAGCTGCGGATCGACGTCACCATCGCCGCGACCTCGACCGCGCACGCCGACGAGATCGTCGAGCAGCTGCGCACCATCGAGGGCGTCGTCCTCGGCAAGGTCTCCGACCGTACGTTCCTGATGCACCTCGGCGGCAAGATCGAGATGGCGTCCAAGCACCCCATCCGCAACCGCGACGACCTCTCCATGATCTACACCCCGGGCGTGGCCCGGGTGTGCATGGCGATCGCCGAGAACCCCGAGGACGCCCGCCGCCTCACCATCAAGCGCAACTCCGTCGCAGTCGTGACGGACGGCTCCGCCGTCCTCGGCCTCGGCAACATCGGCCCCAAGGCCGCCCTGCCCGTCATGGAGGGCAAGGCGGCCCTCTTCAAGCGCTTCGCGGGCATCGACGCCTGGCCGATCTGCCTGGACACCCAGGACACCGACGCCATCGTCGAGATCGTCAAGGCGATCGCCCCCGGCTTCGCGGGCATCAACCTCGAGGACATCTCCGCCCCCCGCTGCTTCGAGATCGAGGCGCGCCTGCGCGAGGCCCTCGACATCCCCGTCTTCCACGACGACCAGCACGGCACCGCGATCGTGGTGCTCGCCGCCCTCACCAACGCCCTGCGCGTGGTGGGCAAGGGGATCGGCGACGTACGGGTCGTCATGTCCGGCGCCGGCGCGGCCGGTACGGCCATCCTCAAGCTGCTCATCGCGGCGGGCGTCAAGCACGCCGTCGTCGCCGACATCCACGGTGTCGTGCACGCCGGTCGCGAGGACCTCGTCGAGGCAGAGAAGGACTCGCCGCTGCGCTGGATCGCCGACAACACCAACCCCGAGGGCGTCACCGGCACCCTCAAGCAGGCCGTCGTCGGCGCGGACGTCTTCATCGGCGTCTCGGCCCCGAACCTGCTCGGCGCGGACGACGTCGCCGCGATGGCGAAGGACTCCATCGTGTTCGCGCTCGCGAACCCGGACCCCGAGGTCGACCCGGCAATCGCCCGCCAGACGGCGGCCGTTGTGGCCACCGGCCGCTCGGACTTCCCCAACCAGATCAACAACGTGCTGGTCTTCCCTGGCGTCTTCCGCGGCCTGCTGGACGCTCAGTCCCGCACGGTCAACACGGAGATGATGCTGGCGGCCGCCTCGGCCCTCGCCGACGTCGTCACCGAGGACGAGCTGAACCCGAACTACATCATCCCGTCGGTCTTCAACGACAAGGTCGCGGGCGCGGTGGCGGGCGCCGTCCGCACCGCCGCGAAGGCGGCGGGCGCGGGCGCCGACAACGGGACGAACGGGCTCTGACGGGGCCCTGGAGGGGCGGCGTGGGGCTGTGACCGGCCCCACGTCCGCCGCGCAAACGGCGCGTCGCGGGTCGCCGTCCCACAAACCCGCCTTTAGGGTGGCCCTTCGGCTCCAAAGAGTTTCCGCGGAGTCGACGGAACGTCACCATGCCAGAGGCCGTGGCGCTTTTCGTGTGACCCCAGAGGGTGCCGGATTGGCGTTCCCGCCGCTGGTGGGGGCAGGATGCCTATTCGGGCGCGAGGGTCTGTCAGCAGACCCGGGTCCGGGGACTGTCCGAGGGCCCTGGCAGCATCGGCATCGATCTCACGCCTCACAGGCAAGAAGAACACGGGAGTAACAACATGAACCGCAGTGAGCTGGTGGCCGCCCTGGCCGACCGCGCCGAGGTGACCCGCAAGGACGCCGACGCCGTGCTGGCCGCTCTCGCCGAGACCGTCGGCGAGGTCGTCGCCAAGGGCGACGAGAAGGTCACCATCCCCGGCTTCCTGACCTTCGAGCGCACCCACCGTGCCGCTCGCACCGCTCGTAACCCGCAGACCGGCGACCCGATCAACATCCCGGCCGGCTACAGCGTGAAGGTCTCCGCGGGCTCGAAGCTCAAGGAAGCCGCCAAGGGCAAGTAAGGCGCCGAGGGCCTGGAAACGGGCCTGAAGCGACGAAAGGGCGGCCACCCTGTCAGGGGGTGGCCGCCCTTCTGTTTGCCCGTGTGCGGGCGCGCTGTGCCCTGCCCGGGGGATGACCCCCGGACCCCCGGCACGAGGGCGCCGGGGCGTCAGGAGATCGTGGCGTGCCGCGTCACACGAGCGCGCTGCCGTGTACGGGCGCTATACGAGCGCGCTGCCCGGGAGCTCGACCTTCGCGCCGAGCTCCACGAGCTTCTCCATGAAGTTCTCGTAGCCGCGGTTGATCAGGTCGATGCCGTGGACGCGGGAGGTCCCCTGCGCCGCCAGCGCCGCGATCAGGTACGAGAAGCCGCCCCGGAGGTCCGGGATGACCAGGTCGGCGCCCTGGAGCTTCGTCGGGCCGGACACGACCGCCGAGTGGAGGAAGTTCCGCTGGCCGAAGCGGCAGTCCGAGCCGCCCAGGCACTCGCCGTACAGCTGGATGTGGGCACCCATCTGGTTCAGCGCGGAGGTGAAGCCGAGCCGCGACTCGTACACCGTCTCGTGGACGATGGAGAGGCCCGCCGCCTGCGTCAGCGCCACCACCAGCGGCTGCTGCCAGTCGGTCTGGAAACCGGGGTGCACGTCCGTCTCCAGGGCGATCGCGTTGAGCGAGCCGCCCGGGTGCCAGAAGCGGATGCCCTCGTCGTCGATCTCGAAGGCGCCACCCACCTTCCGGTACGTGTTCAGGAAGGTCATCATCGAGCGCTGCTGGGCGCCGCGGACGTAGATGTTGCCCTCGGTCGCCAGCGCCGCCGACGCCCAGGAGGCGGCCTCCAGGCGGTCCGGGAGCGCGCGGTGCGTGTAACCGTCGAGCTTGTCGACACCGGTGATGCGGATGGTGCGGTCGGTGTCCATGGAGATGATCGCGCCCATTTTCTGCAGCACGCAGATCAGGTCCTCGATCTCCGGCTCCACGGCGGCGTTGGAGAGCTCGGTGACGCCCTCCGCCAGCACGGCCGTGAGCAGCACCTGCTCGGTCGAGCCGACCGAGGGGTACGGCAGACGGATCTTGGTGCCGCGCAGGCGCTGCGGGGCCTCCAGGTACTGGCCGTCCGCCCGCTTCTCGATCGTCGCGCCGAACTGGCGCAGCACGTCGAAGTGGAAGTCGATCGGCCGGCCGCCGATGTCGCAGCCGCCCAGGCCAGGGATGAACGCGTGGCCGAGGCGGTGCAGCAGCGGGCCGCAGAAGAGGATCGGGATGCGCGACGAACCGGCGTGGGCATCGATGTCAGCCACGTTGGCGGACTCGACGTGCGTCGGGTCGAGGACCAGCTCGCCCGGCTCCTCGCCGGGGCGGACCGTCACACCGTGCAGCTGCAGCAGCCCGCGGACCACGCGGACGTCACGGATGTCGGGCACGTTGCGCAGTCGGCTCGGCCCGCTGCCGAGGAGGGCGGCGACCATCGCCTTGGGCACGAGGTTCTTCGCGCCGCGGACACGGATCTCGCCCTCCAGCGGGGTTCCGCCGTGGACAAGCAGTACATCGTCTGTGCCGGTCATGAATCTCGCGTTCCGGAGAGGTCGGGCAGGGGGCCAGGGAAAAGGGTAAGGGGCTGGAGCACCCCACTTGGAAGCCCTGGGGGCCCTGTCAGATGTAATGAATTCGGCACAACACCCTCTGTTCATCCGATCTTGCGGAGCGTCACCGTCCGTTTGTGTCCGGGTGCGCCGCTCGTATCCGCCCTGAACTGCGTCGGCGTCCCGTGTGCGTCCACTGCGTCGGACGACCCCCGTAATCGGCGAAGATGCGGGATCATGTGTCGCATGACCGAGGTGTCCTCGCTCACAGGACGGCTGCTCGTCGCCACCCCCGCCCTGGCCGACCCCAATTTCGACCGCGCGGTGGTCCTGCTCCTCGACCACGACGACGAGGGCTCGCTCGGCGTGGTCCTCAACCGGCCGACCCCCGTCACGGTCGGTGACATCCTCGCGCCCTGGGCCGACCTCGCCGGCGAGCCGGGCGTGGTCTTCCAGGGCGGCCCGGTCTCCCTGGACGCGGCCCTCGGCGTCGCGGTGATCCCCGGCGACGAGGGCCCGCTGGGTTGGCGACGGGTGTACGGCGCGATCGGCCTGGTCGACCTGGAGACCCCGCCGGAGCTGCTCGGCCCCGCGCTGGGCTCGCTGCGGATCTTCGCAGGCTACGCGGGCTGGGGACCGGGCCAACTGGAGACGGAGCTCGGCGAGGGCGCCTGGTACGTGGTCGAGTCCGAACCGGGCGACGTGTCCTCGCCGCGCCCGGAAACCCTGTGGCGGGAGGTCCTGCGACGCCAGCGGAGCGACCTCGCGATGGTGGCGACGTACCCGGACGACCCTTCGCTCAACTGACCCGTCCGGTCTTCAGTACCCTTGGTTCCCATGAGCACTCTCGAGCCCGAGCGCGGGGCAGGTACGGGAACCCTCGTCGAGCCGACGCCGCAGGTGTCCCACGGTGACGGCGACCACGAGCGCTACGCCCATTACGTCCAGAAGGACAAGATCATGGCGAGCGCCCTCGACGGCACTCCCGTGGTGGCACTCTGCGGCAAGGTCTGGGTACCGGGGCGCGACCCCAAGAAGTACCCGGTCTGCCCGATGTGCAAGGAGATCTACGAGTCCATGGGCCCCGGCGGGGACAAGGACAAGGGCGGCAAGGGCGGCGGCGACAAGTAGTTCGCTCCGCGTCCGCGGGGACGGCCCCCGGCGCGCGTACTTCGGTAC
>NZ_JBHWJZ010000037.1:0-65624 GCF_042731085.1 Streptomyces sp. NPDC059875 | reverse complement strand
CGGAGATGTGTATAAGAGACAGGGGCGACGGCGTTCCCCGCGTGGCATGCTCACCCCATGGGGGAATCACACGACCACGTCTCCGTCCGGCACAGCTACGACACGGTGGCCGAGGAGTACGCGCTCCGGCTGCATGAGGAGCTGGCGGGCAAGCCGCTCGACCGGGCGCTGCTCGCCGCGCTCCTGGAGCAGTCCGAGCCGGGAGCGGTCGTCGCCGACCTGGGCTGCGGTCCCGGGCACGTCGCCGCATGGCTCGCCGGGCAGGGAGCGAAGACGGTCGGCGTCGACCTGTCCACCGGCATGATCGAGGCCGGCCGCCGCCGCTATCCCGAGGTGGAGTTCCGGGAGGGCGACCTGCTCGACCTCCCGGCCGAGGACGGCGAGTTCGGGGCGGCCGTCGCCTTCTACTCGGTCATCCACCTCGCGCAGGGCGAGCTGCGTGCGGCCTTCGAGGAGGCGCGGCGCGTGCTGAGCCCCTCCGGGCTTCTCCTGGTGGCCTTCCATGTGGGCGAGGAGACGCGGCACCTGGACGAGTGGTGGGGGCACGATGTGGACGTCGACTTCCACTTCCGTGAGCCCGACTCCGTCGTCGCACCCCTGGAGGACGCCGGCTTCACCGTGGAGATGCGGATGGAGCGCAGCCACTACGCCCACGAGGCCGACACCCGCCGCGCCTACCTCCTGGCCCGCCGCGTGTGACGGTCAGCGGCGGGGGCGCATGTCACCGCCGTACACGGTCCGGTAGTCGGGTACGACGACACGACTCGCGGGGGACTCCCGGCGGACCTGACCGATGAGACCGGACAGGTCCATCACGGGGTCGGGGACCACCGGCTCGCGCAACGACGTCTCGAAGTTGTCCCAGTGGACCGGGACCACGACCGGCGGGTACCCCAGGGCCTTCAGCAGCCGGGGCACGTAGCGGTGGGTCGCGGAGCTGGAGGGGACCGCGACCATCGCCACGTCGGGACGCAGCCCTTCGGCCGAGCGTTCGGCGATGTCGCTGGCGCCCATGAGGAACAGCGCGGGACCACCGGAGCCGGCCGTGACCTGGAAGGCGAGGGTGTCGCCCTCGGGCAGGTCGGAGATGGTCGCAGGGGCGGTGGCGGGCGGCGCCGTGAGGGTGCCGGGCGCGAAGTAGGCGTGCTTCTTGTTGCGGCTGTGCAGGCTCGCCACCACCTCCACCGTGAGCCCGTTGCCGAAGTCCAGCACCTCGCCGCCCTTGGCCACGGAGATCTGGAGCGGATCCACCCCGAAGGCGACCAGCAGATGGAACGTGGTCTCGGTGCCCACGACGCGGGCGCCGGTGGTCTTGGCGATGTACGGGACGTCGGCGATGTGGTCCCAGTGGGAGTGGCTGACCAGGATGAGCTCGGGACGCCCGGCGAACTCCCGTACCAGCCCGGCGTCGGTCTCCTTGATCGGCGTGGCCGGGTCGAAGGCCTGGTCGAAGAGTCCCGTCTTGAAGCGGGTGAGGTAGGGGTCGAAGAGCACTGTCCGGGAGCCCACGTCGATCCTCCAGCCGGCCGTGCCCAGCCAGCGCAGCGACGCGGAGTCGTGGTCGGGGGCGGTGGCGGGGGCTGACGCGGGGGCGCGGTCACGGGCATGGGCGGCCGCGGTGGGCAGGAGCGGTAAGGCCGCGCCGAGCGCGGCGCCCCGCAGCATGGTCCGCCGGGCGTACGTGTTCGTGTCGTCGTTCATGGCACCAGAAGATCAGCCGACCGGCCCGCCTGTCCAAGACCGGATCGCCGTGGCCCCCATAGCCGTATGGCTCTGAGGCCTACGACCTGCGGCGGGGCTTGCCGGGCTTGCTTGCGCGCTTGACGTTCTTCGAGCCCTTGGCGCCGCCGGAACCGCCCCGCGGGCTCTTGTCGCCGGGCCTGCCACTCTTCTCGGGGCGCTTGGCCTTGGCCTTCGGCTGCGGCGGGGTCGCGGGACGGCCACGGGTGCTGTTGACGGTCCGCCCGCGGACGATCCCGATGAACTGCTCCACCAGATCCGTCGTCTCGTCCTGCGGCCACGACAGGGCGACACGCGACTCGGGGGTGTCCGACAGCGGGCGGTACGTGAGGTCCTTGCGGTGGTGCAGTCGGGCCAGCGACTGGGGGACGACGAGCAGCCCCACCCCGGCCGCGACCAGTTCGATCGCGTCGGCCGTCGTGGCCGGGCGCTCGAGCGCCGGCAGCCCCGGCGGACGCTCCCAGTCGAGGGTGTCGTCGAGCGGATGCAGCACGATCTCCTCGGCCAGGTCCTCGGGGGACACCTCGTCGACCGCCGCCACGACGTGGTCCTTGGGGATCACGACGACGGTCGTCTCGGTGTAGAGAGGGATGGCGCTGAGGTCCGTACGGTCGACCGGCAGGCGCACCAGGCCCGCGTCCGCGCCGCCGTCCCGCAGCAGGGCGGAGGCCTCGGCGGCCGGCACCTGGACGAGGGTCAGCGGAACGTCGGGCAGCCGCTCGTGCCAGACCCGCACCCACTTCGTGGGCGTCACTCCCGGGACGTAGGCGAGCCGGAACGAGGGGGGTACTTCCTGGCCAGTCACCCCGCCAGGTTACCGGTCGTGGTCAGAGGTAGCTCACACGCTCGATACCCTTGACACATGACGTCGCACCAGACCACCCAGACGATGAAGCCCGCGACCGCGGCGAAGAAGCTGGGTGTGTACCTCGAGGCCACCCCCGCCGAGTTCCAGGAGGGTGTCGTCTCGCGCACCGAGCTGAACGCCCTGCAGACCGACCCGCCCGAGTGGCTCCGCGAGCTGCGGCGCAATGGCCCGCACCCCCGCCCGGTGATCGCGGCGAAGCTCGGCATCTCCATCTCCGGCCTCGCACGGGGCGGCATCACCGACGCCCTCACCACCGAGCAGATCGAGGCGCTGAAGCAGGACGACCCGGAGTGGCTGCGCAAGGAGCGCGCCACCCAGGCCGAGGTCCGCAAGGAAGCGGCACGGATCAAGGAGAAGCAGGCCGAGAAGGCGGCGAAGGCCGACCGCTCGGGCTCCTGACCCGGGCTACGGGCGAGCAGCCCCGACCGGCGTAGGCTCGGGGCGCTTGGCCGTGCGGCCGTCCCCGGAGGAGCGGCCGCGCAGCCGCCGCCCGATCCAGGGGCCCAGGAAGGACGCGGCCCATCGCAGTTCGCCCAGGACCGCTCGCGGCCCGGTGGGTGGCGTGTCCGCCCGCGCAGCCAGCGGGTGGGTCCACGCGTCGCTGCTGCCGGGCAGCTCCAGGGCATCGGCCACTGCGGCGGCGATGCGCTCGTGCCCCAGGGGGCCGGCGTGGAGGCGGTCCGGACTCCACAGGCGGGGATCGGTGACGACGGGGTGGGGGAAGGTCTCGGCCACGGCGACGCCGTGCCGGCCGGCCGCCTCCCGGATGCGGGCGTTGAGAGCGGTGACGCGGGCCGTGAGGGGCCGGGCGAGCGGAATGAGCCGTGCGGCGTCCGGGAACGTGACGGTGGCCACCTTCGCGCCCTGGGCGGTGAGTTCGGCGAACATCGCCTCCAGATGGCCCGCCACCTCGTCGGCGTCGAAGCGGGGCCTGAGCAGGTCGTTCATCCCCGCGACGACGGTCGCCACATCCGGCCGCAGTGCCAGGGCCGGCCCGAGCTGCTCGGCCCGCACCTGCCCCGCGAGCCTTCCGCGCACGGCCAGGTTGGCGTAGGTCAGCCCGGGGCTGGTGGCGCCGATCAGCTCCGCGAGCCGGTCGGCGCAGCCGCGCAGCCCGGTCACGTCGTCCCCGTCCCCGAGACCTTCGGTCTGACTGTCGCCCAGGGCGACGTACCGCGCGTACGGACCGTTGTACATGAGCGCTTCGCTCCTCCGTGTGCCTGCTGATTCAACACGACGTCTATTCAACGCGTTGACTATAGCCTCGAGGTGGCGGCCGACACCGGACGGAGTGTCAGTGGCTCCTGGGAAGATCGCGAGATGACCGACCGTACTGCTTCGATCTCCGCCTACTGGGACGCCGCCGCGGCGGCCTTCGACGACGAACCGGACCACGGCCTGCGCTCCGACCGCACCCGCGCGGCCTGGGCCCGGCACCTGCGCGACTGGATTCCGTCCGAACCGGCCGACGTCCTCGACATCGGCTGCGGCACGGGATCACTCTCCCTGCTGCTGGCCGAGGCGGGGCATCGGGTGACCGGCGTCGACCTGGCGCCGAAGATGGTGCAACAGGCGCGCGCGAAACTCGGGGCCGCCCAGCTGACGGCCCGTTTCCTCGCCGGGGATGCCATGGCGCCGCCGACCGGAGACCAGCGGTTCGACGTCGCCCTGTCCCGGCATCTCCTCTGGACGCTCCCCGATCCAGAGGCCGCTCTCCGTGAATGGGTCGGCCGCCTGCGGCCAGGGGGCCGGCTGGTCCTGGTCGAGGGGCGGTGGCGGGAGTCGGGCCAGAGCGGTGTGCCGTACGTTGCCGGAGCCGAATCGCTGCCGTGGAACGGCGGAATCGGAGCCGAGGAACTGGCCGCGGCCGTCCGCCCCCTCACCTCCCGGCTGCGGATCGAGCAGCTGGACGGAGAGGGGGACAGTGACCTGTGGGGCAAGCGGGTGGACGACGAGCGATACGCCCTGGTCGCCGAGGTCTGAGGCGGCCTGAGAGGTCCGTTCGGCGGATCAGCGTGACCGTGTGACGTCGTAGCGGTGGAACGGGCCGTCCTCGATGGGCAGTTCCGGGCGCCAGGTCTTCAGTGCCTGGGCGGACGGCGCGAACAGCGGATGGGGGAGGCGATCGATCGGCGACCACTCCCAGCGCCGGATCTTGTCCGGCTCCGCCACGGTCGGGGTGCCGCGGAAGGTGCGGACGACCGCCACCGCCGTCATCCGGGTGAGGTCCCGGGAGGTGAGCGCGTCGAGCAGGATTCCGATGACCTCGACGTCGGCGGCGGCGGCCACGAGCGTGGTCTCCTCGGCGAGTTCACGGACCGCCGCCTCCTCGATGGACTCGCCCGGATCCACCTTGCCGCCCGGCAGCTCCCACGTGCCCGTGGGGTGCAGGCCGAGCAGCACGCGCCCCGCCTCGTCGGTCACCACGACGCCCGCACCGAGCGAAGCCTGAGCGGTGGGCGGCTGGACGTTGCGGTGGGGTGTGGGCGGCTGCTCGGCGGTGGGCATGAGGACTCCTCGTACGGACTGGGCGTGTGTTACCCCTCAGCCAACATCATGCGCTTCAGGCGCCCCCGTTCCGCAGTCGGCGCAGAGCGAGCAGCCCGCCCACGCCCGGGATGGCGGCGGCCCAGCGGGCGCCTGACGTGCCGGGCCCGGAGACCTGCCACGTGACGGCGAAGACGACGAGGTAGGCGGTGCCGTGCAGCGGGCCGACGAGGCTCGAGACGACAGGCGTGTGTGTAGTGAGCAGGTTGGCCAACAGGGCCACCAGCGAAGCCGCTTCGACGGCGGCGGCGACGTGCAGGACGCGCATGCTCGTCACGCTCCCGTGGTCGAGCCGGGCCGGACGATCATGAGGACGACGACGATCGCCCAGAGGAGATTGAAGATGCCAGTGAGCATGGCCAGCCGCGCCGCGAGCGCGTGCGGCGCGCCGTCGTCGGCCAGGTCCGGGCCTCCCGAGAGCATCCGCTGCTGGCGGGGCAGGATCGCGAGCACCAGTACGGCAGCGGCCACCGCCGTGAGTACCAGTGACGAGACCAGCCAGGCGTCGGTGAGAACGCCGAGCTGGATGGCGGTCGCGAGCCCGAAGACCGGGACGGCGACACCGGCGACGGCGTACCCGCGGCAGATCCGGTGCAGAACGGCGGCGACGGAGGAGGCCCGGGTCAAGCCGTCGGCGTCCCCGTCTGCGCCGCCCCCGGGCGCGGCCTGCCGCGCATAGCGGGGAAAGAGCGAGGCGGCCACGGCGATCGGTCCGACCACCAGAATCGCCGCGAGTACGTGTATGGACAGCAGCAGCTTGGTCACTGAGGGCCCCTCCGGCCGTTCTCAATATGTTGGCTGCCAATAGATAGCACGCCTACGGCTTCATTGAGTAGGCTGCCTACCTATGAGGGCGGATGCGGTGCGAGGGCACCTGGACGGACTCCTGCTGGCCGTGCTGGAGCAAGGGCCGCTGCACGGCTACGCGATCATCGCCGCCGTCCAGCAGCGCAGCGGCGGCGTACTCGATCTGCGGACGGGCACGATCTACCCGGCACTCAACCGGCTGGAGCGGATCGGACTGCTGAGCAGCAGCTGGGACTCGGTCGGCGAACGCCGCCGGCGCTGTTACGCGCTCACCGACGCGGGCCGCGGCGCTCTGGCGAGCGAGCGCACGGCCTGGCGCGAGTTCACGACGGCGATCGGCTCCGTCCTGAACCCCACCGTCTCTCCCCGGCCCGCCACGTGAGCGCCGCCGGTCGCCCGGGCGACCCCGTCGAGGAGTACGCCGCGGACCTGGCGGACGCCCTGCACGGCCCGGCCCGGGCCAAGGCGCGCCTGATCGAGGAGATGCGCGACGGGCTCGCCGACACCGCGGAGGCGTACACGCGCGAGGGAACGCCCTACGACGAGGCCGTCCGGCAGGCGGTACGGGAGTTCGGGAGCCCCGACGAGCTCGCACCCGGCTGCCAGCGCGAACTGACCATCGCCCAGGCCCGGCATACCGCCCGGTCCGTCGTCCTCACCGCCCCCTTCCTGCTCGCCTGCTGGTACACGCTCTTCAGCAGCGGCACCGGAACCGGCCAGCTCCTCGCCGTCCATCTCGCCGGGGTCGCGGGCGTCGCCGCACTCCTCGCCGCGGGCACGCTGGCAGCCTCGGGCACCTTCGCCCGCCGGCTGCCCACCCCACAGCGACTGCCCCTCGTCGTCGCATGGACGGGCACCACCGCGAGCATCGCCATGGCGCTGGCCACGCTGACGCTCGCCGTCGCCGCGCTCATGGCCGCGAACTGGCCGCTGATCGCCTTGGCCTGCGCACTCACGGCGGCGTCGCACGCCCTGACGGCGCCCTCCGCCCGCGCGTGCCGCCGATGTGCCCGATTGTCGGCTTGATCGGGCAGCCTCGCCGTGTCGGTGGTCGCTTTCGCGGGGGCGGCCCGGGCAGTCTCACTCCTGTCGACGACAGCGCAGGAGGAACTCGTGGGTCAGCTGCTGAGAGTCCAGAACTTCACCGTCTCGAGCGACGGCTTCGGTGCCGGTGAGCACCAGAGCCTGGAGAGGCCGTTCGGCCACGCCGATCCCGGGGACCTGTTCGCCTGGGCCGGCGCCACGGCGAGCTGGCCCAACCGGACCGACCCCGGGGGCAGCCGCGGTCTCGACGACTACTTCACGCGTGACTTCGCCTGCAACATCGGCGCCGAGATCATGGGTCGTAACAAGTTCGGGCCCCAGCGTGGCCCCTGGCAGGACCACGACTGGCGCGGCTGGTGGGGTGACGAGCCCCCGTTCCACACCCCGGTGTTCGTCATGACCCACCACAAACGCCCTTCGTTCACGCTCTCCGACACCACGTTCCACTTCACCGACGGCGACCCCGCCACGGTCCTCGAACAGGCGCGTGAAGCGGCGCAGGGCAAGGACGTCCGACTCGGTGGCGGAGCCACCACCATCAGGGAGTTCCTCGACGCCGACCTCGTCGACACCCTGCACGTGGCGGTGTCCAAGGTGAAAATCGGATCCGGGGTACGTCTCTGGGAGTCACCCGACGAGCTGCTCGACCGCTTCCACCTCGAGGTCGTGCCGAGCCCGAGCGGGGTGACGCATCACCTGTTCTGGCGGAAGTGACCGGCCGCGGCTGTCGGGACCGCGGCCGACGCCTCGAGCGCTCAGGGCGAGACCGGGACCTGGAGCGGGGCGCGGAACGAGAGCAGGTCGAGGACGGGCGGGGGAGGGGCTTCGGTATCGAGTTGGAGGGTGGGGAAGCGGCGGGCTGCCGCGCCGAGGGCGACGGCCGCCTCCGTACGGGCCAGTGACGCTCCTGGGCAGCGGTGGCGGCCCACGCCGAACGCCAGATGGTGACGGGAGTTGGGGCGGTGCGGACGCATCTCCGCCGGGGCGGCGAAGACCTCGGGGTCGGAGCCGCTGCCCATGAGCATCAGCAACAGCTGGGCACCCGCCGGGAGTCGTACCCCGCCCAGCTCCACCGGCTGCTCGGTGACACGGCGCCAGGTGGTGACGGGCGGCTCACGGCGCAGCACCTCCTCCACCCACGCCCGCGCCAGGCCCTCCTCGTGTGCGGCCCGCGCCCAGACGCCCGGCTCGGCGAGCGCGGTGCGCAGGACGGTGGCGATGAGCTGGCCGGTCGTCGACTGTCCGGCGACGAACACGAAGAAGCACGCGCCGACCGCGGTCTGCAGGTCCAGCAGCTCCCCGTCGGGCAGAAGGTGGCGGACCAGCGCTCCGACGAAACTGTCCGCCGGCGCCGACCGATCGGCCACGACCGCGGTGAGCCACCGGTGGAACTCGGCGACGAGGGCGGCGAGTTCGAGCTGCCGCTCGGCCGTCGGGCGGCCCCAGAACAGCTCCAGCGAGGCGTCGCTCCAGCGGACCAGGGTCGTGGTGTCCAGGCCGTCGATGCCGAGCAGCTCCATCATGACCCGGCAGGGCAGGGTGTGGGCGAAAGCGCCGAAGAGGTCGCTGCCGCCGGTGGCGTCGATCTCGGTCCGCACGGTGTCGAGCAGCTCGCCGGCGACCCGCTCGATCACCGGCACCGCCGCCGCGACCCGCTGGGCGTTGAAGAAGCGGGTGACGACCCGGCGCAGTCCGGCGTGGCTCGCGCTCCCGTTGTTGGCCAGGGCGGGACGGACCCGGAAGCCCGCCCGGGCGAGCACCCGGAGAGCGGGAACGCCCAGCGGCGTGACCGCGTGCTGCGCGTTGTCCGGCCGGAACGTCGCCGGATCCAGCAGCACCCGGCGGATGTCGTCGTAACGGCTGACCAGCCACAGCCCGGTCGCGGGATCGTGATGCACCGGGGCTTCGGTCCGAAGGACGTCGAGCCAGGGGTACGGGTCGCGGACGAAACCCTCACCGAACAGGTCGAGCGCCCCGAGTGCCCCGAGCGGCGGAAGGGAGGCGGCGCCGGTCGCCCCGCCGTACGGGCAGGGGCCGGCCGGACCCGTAGGGAGCGCGGGCCCGGGCGGCCCGCCGACGGCGGATGTCACGGTCGCGGACGCTAGCACGCGCCACGGCACCTACCGGCCGGTGTGTGCGGGGGATCACGTCGGAATCCTCGCAGGCCAGAGGAGGTTTCGCACGGGTGGGCGCCGACCAGCGATCCGCGCCCGCCCCACCCCGCCTCCTACACAGACGCTCAGCGGTCCTGAGAGAGCGCGAGAAGTTCGGCGAAGAGGCCGCCGGCGTGAACGAGGTCGTCGTAACTGCCCTGTTCGGTGATCCGGCCGTTCTCCATGCAGATGACGCGGTCGGCGATCCGGGTGTTCTCCAATCGGTGCGTCACCACGATCGTGATGCGGTCCCCGGCGATGGCCTTGATGCCCTCGAAGATGCCGTGCTCGCCGCGCGGGTCCATCTGCGACGTGGGCTCGTCGAGGATCAGCAGGTCCGGGCGCCGGTACAGCGCGCGGGAGCAGGCGAGGCGCTGCCACTGGCCGCCGGAGAGCTCCACGCCTCCGAACACCTCCCGGGCGAGCAGGGTGTCGAGGCCCTTCGGCAGCTCCTCCACGGCCTGCTTCATGCCGACCGTGTCGACCGCCTCCCACACCGGTCCGTCGTCGACCGTGCGCGGCTGGCCCAGCGTCACGTTCTCGCGGACCCGCAGGGGCCACTGGGCGAAGATCTGCGGTACCAGGCCGGTACGGTCCCAGACACTCGCCGGATCGACGGTGGTGAGGTCGGCGCCGTTCCAGGTCACCCGGCCCTTGTCGGCCAGGTAGATCCCGGTGATCAGACGGGTCAGGGTGCTCTTCCCGGAGCCGTTCACCCCGACGATCGCGAGGATCTCCCCGCGCCGCAGCGTCAGCGAGAGACCTTCCACGGCCGGCTTCTCCTTCCCCGGGTACCGGTAGGAGACCTCCTCCAGCCGGATCTCCTCCACGGGCGCGGCGACGGCGAGCTCGCCGCGCCGGGGCGCCCGGCGGCCGGCGTCGTCGAGAAACGCCTGCATGTCGCTCAGGTACAGGCTGGTGTGGAAGACCGCGGCACCGTTGACGACGACCTGCGACAGCGCGGCCAGGGTCGTCTGGACGGCGACGACGGCGGTCGCGGCGACGGCGAGCGCGATCCGGCCCGTGACGGCGAGCCAGGCGAGGGCCGCCCAGGTGGCGACGAGGAACACCCCGCCGGCGAGCGAGGACAGCAGGGCGATCCGCAGCGTCCGAGGGGCGGCGGCGAGCGTACGCCGGTCGACCCGGTCGGAGAGCGACCGGTACCAGAACAGCAGGTAGTCGGTCATGCCGTTGGCGCGGACCTCGTCGGCGTACTTCGAGGTCGTCGACCACCAGCGCATCATGCCCCGCACGTTGCGGTCGGCGATGTTGGCGTAGTGGATCTCGTAGTCGACGCGCGCGGTGAGCACCGCGCCCACGCCGGCCGGGAGCACCGCGAGGAGGAGCAGGGGCAACATCAGCACGTTGAGCACCGACAGCACCCCGGCCGCGGTGACCATCCTGATCAGGGCGGACATGAAGCGCTGGGCGTCGGTGACCATCACATGCGTACGGATCACCCCCATCTCCGCGGCCTCCTGACGGTCGGCGAACCCGTCCACCGCGTAGGCAGCCGCCTCGACGCGGCAGACCGCCTCCACCAGGGCGGAGTCCGTCACGGTCGTCAGCTTGGGCGTGATCCGTCGCTCCGCGTACGTGGCGAGGGCGCCCGCCCCGCGGGCGACGGCGGTCGCAGCGGCCACGACGAGCAGCGCGGGCAGTGCGTCCCGCAGCCGCCCGGCGACGGCCCCACCGCCCAGGATCGGGCCCATGGCACCGGCCGTGGCGCTCAGCAGCACAGCGGCCGCCACACCCGTGACGAGCTGACAGGCGAGGAGCAGCAGGACGGCCCCGCGGTCCACGGCCCAGGACATCGCGGTGATGCGCCGGAGGACGGCGGGGAGCCGGGCGCACATCGCCCGGAAGGTGACGTCGCCGAGGGGGTTCACGGAGTATTCCCCCGTGTACGTGATCTCGGCGGGCGGCGGAGGGGACGGCGGTACGGGTGTCGCCGGTGATGTCGCGGCCTGTGTGTCGGTGGTCTCGGATGAGGTCAACTGCGTGGCTCCTGCACGGTCGTCGGCGCCTCTTCGGCGTGGGTCACCGGGTCAACGACGAGCGCACGGATATCGAACACATGTGTTCAAGCCGGAGTGGATTCCGCGTGGGGGTATGCCCGACGTCGGATGTGGGGTGCATCCACCCTTGGGGCGAGCGGACCGACGCCGAGCCGCGCGGTGGCCGAAACGCCGACGTCGATACGCATGTGACGGATGGGATTGCCGACCGACCGGACCGATTCCCCGTCCCTCAGCGCGCCCACGGACCCCACCAGCTCGGAGGCAAGGGGTCGGCCGCCGCAGACGTCGGCTGATCAGGATGGAGTCCGTACCGCCGCATCGCCTCGGCGCGGATGTTCACCTCGATCGTTCCGTGCCAGCGCCCGTCCGCACGCACTCCGCACATGAGGTCGATCCTGATGTCGGCATCGTCGAAGAGGGGCCAGTCGACCCCGCGGTCGCGCAGTCAAACCGCCATGAGGTGCCCCGGCCGAGGGCAGCCGGGGACGTTCTCGAAGCTGAAGAGGGTCACCCAGTCGGGCGTTCCCGCGCCGGTACGTCGATTCACGGCATCGCTCATGGCGGACATCATGCCGCAGCGGGCCGGATGCGCTCATGCCAATTCCGTGGAGGGGAACCGGTCGCGAGGCCATGATGGCGGCATGATCGATCCCATGAATCCCGTACAGGCACTGCTGGTCGTGGACGTGCAGTCGGCCTCCGTCGCCGGCGCCAACGCCGTGCCGCAGGCCGACCGGCTCCTGGACCGGACGGCCGACCTGATCACACGGGCCCGACGGAGCGGAGCGCTCGTCGTCCATGTGCAGAACGACGGGCCTGCCGGGGCCGACGATGAACCCCACACACCCGGCTGGGCACTCCACCACCCGATCGACCCCGGCCCGACGGAGGTCGTGATCCGCAAGCTCAGGGACGACAGCTTCGAAGGGACGCCGCTGGGCGGCCTGTTGACCGCATCGGGGGTGCGGTCGCTCGCCGTCTGCGGACTGATGTCGGAGATGTGCGTCCAGGCGACGGCCCGCACGGCCCTGGCACTGGGCTACCGCGTCGTCCTCCCGTACGACGCCCACGCGACGCACGACATCCCGGCCGCACCCGGCATCAGCGGCGAGATCCCGGCCGCCACCGTCTCGCGGGTCGCGGCGTGGGCGTTGAGCAGGGAGGCCGAGGTCACCGCTCCCGCCTCGGACGTCACGTTCACCGCTCCGCCTCGCGGAGCGGACGAGGCTCCTGACGGCTTGACCTTCTCATCGATGTGAAGCCATAGCGTCGCGCCGTGAACGACTCCGAACACGTCGTTCCCTTCACCCGATTCCGTACCGCAGGAGCGAGCGCGCATGACCTCATTCGTGGTTCAACGTAACGGCCGGACGGCGAGCGCCGATGAGCTCGCGACGCTCGCCTTCGCGGGCTACGCCCACTTCACCGCCCTACAGGTGCGCGGCGGCCGGGTCCGGGGCCTCGATCTCCATCTGGCGCGCCTGCGGCACGCCTCGACGGAACTGTTCGGCCGGGCCCTGCCCGACGACCGCGTGCGTTCCTGGCTCCGCACGGCGGCGCGGGAGACCGGCCCGGCCGACCTCTCGCTGATGGCCACGGTGTACTCACCGGCGGGCGAGTTCACCGTGGCGGGCGCGGACGAGGAGCCCGAGCTGCTCGTGCGTACCGGGCCCGCCGCCGGCGGCCCCGAGGGCCCGCTCGCGCTGGCGACGGTCCCGTACGAACGGTTCCTCCCGGGTGTCAAGCACGTCGGTGAGGTGGCCAAGACGTACGCGCTTCGCCGCGCCGTCGGCGACGGCTTCGACGACGCCGCGTTCGTCGACCGTCGGGGCCGGATCAGCGAAGGCTCGATCTGGAACCTGGCCTTCTGGGACGGCGCCTCGGTGGTGTGGCCCGAGGCCGAGATGCTGCCGGGGACCACGATGGCCGTCGTCGCACGGCAGCTGGACCGCCTCGGCGTCCCACAGCGCCGCCAGGAGGTCACCGTCGCCGATCTGCCGGACCTGGCCGGGGGAGTGGTCATGAACTCCTGGACGCCGGGCGTCGCGGTCCACCGCATCGGCTCCGTGCCACTCCCCGCTGCGCCGTCCTTCGTGGACCTGCTCCACCGCGCCTACGAGGCGGAACCGCTCACCCCGCTCTGAGTGCGGAGCCGCCGCGCAGCCACCGCATTTTCCAGTTGAATGATCAACCGCTATTGTTCTCTGTGAAGGCTCGCTGCCGCATCTCCCCCGTATGCGGCAGCGAGCTTTCGTCGTTCGTTGCGCCGTCCGTCGCTCGCCGCCGTCGCGCCCCGTCCTACGATGGGGGCGGACGTCGACGGTCGAGGGTGCCCAAGGAGCGGATGGCATGGCGGAGCTCTTCGTGCGGATCGTCGGCACCGACCTGCCGGGACGTGAGTGCGGTGGATACCGGGACGTCCACGTCGCGGTACAGCGCGGCCGCGAGCCGGACGGCGCAGTGCCCGGCGACGCGCCCGAGGCGGTGTGGGAGTTCGCCGTCGAGACCATCGCCGCCCCGGACGGTGCCCGGGACTTCCGCGGCCCCCACGTGCAGGGCCGGCGCGGGGCCCGGTTCCTCTACCTGACCTGGGGCGAGCAGCCGCCGGACGCGGCGTTCACGATGTTCCGCCGCGCCAAACTCTTCCTCGACGACCTCCCGGCGCAGGCCGTCGAACGCGGAGCCGCCGAGGGGCGGCTCGGACTGACCGACTCCTGCGGACTGCCGCTGTGCGCCGCGGTACGCCCACCCCGCATCCGCTGGAACTGACGGCGGCGCTCACCGACGTGCCCGACAGAGGCCGCCCCCGGGCGCCGGGCCGTCAGCCATGCGGCGCCGCCCGGCGCGCGGGAGCCCACCGAGGCCCGTACGCTCGCCGTCACGACGGCACAGACCAAGGAGTGGGCCGATGTCCGGACAGTTCGAGGCGACGACGGATGTCGACCGTCCCATCGAGGAGGTCTTCGCCTTCCTCGCCGACGGACGCAACGACCCGAAGTTCAGCCCCCGGGTGCAGCGGATCGAGCGGGTCCCGGACGGTCCGACCGGCGTGGGAACGGTGTTCCGGAGCACCGTGAAGGACGCCGGCATGAAGACGGGCCGCGAGTTCCGCATCACCGAGTTCGACGCGCCGCGCCGGATCCGCTGGGCGGAGATGTCCAAGAACATCGTGACCGCGTCCGAAGGCGGCTACGACCTCGAACCTCTGCCGAACGGCGGAACCAGGGTCCGGATCTTCAACGTCCTGGAGGGCCACGGCCTCGGCAAACTGCTCGTCGGATTCGCGCTCGGCGCCGCCCGCAAGGACGCCGACGCGTTCGGCCGCCGCATCAAGGCGGCGGCCGAAGCGTCGTAGCGCGCGGGGCCCACGTGGACGCCCGTACCCGGGCCTCCGAGCCCGTCAGGGCGTGACGGGGACGTTCGTCAGGCCGATCCCGGCGTTCGTGACGGTGTTGGACGAGTGGACGACGTTCGGGTTCGCGCTGCACTTCGACGTCGAGGTGATCTTGATGGCGTAGTCACCCACGCCGCCGAGGTCCGAACGGTTGCCGCGCCATACATTGCCGCAGCCGTTCAGGAAGGACGGGGTCGTGGACGGGTTGTGGGTCTCGTACCCGTTGGCGAACGTACCGGGCGAGGAGAACGTCCCGGTGTTGGTCTCGATCAGATAGCCGGTGCCCTTGGCGTCGACCCACGAGTCGGCCGAGTTCTGTCCGGTGATCCCGGTCCCGTCGAAGGTGTTCCCACGGATCACCCCGTTCGAGGTGCCCTCCTTGATGTCGATGTGCTCGGCGGCGACGGAGGGCCCGAGCTTGTTGTCGAGCACCTGCACGCGGTCCGATCGGTCCACGCCGCCCTGGTTGCCGTGGCAGGCCCAGTTGGAGCCCGCCGAGCCGATGTAGACGGCCTCGCCGTAGCCGGCCTGGACGAGTCCGGTGTGGGTGATCGTCGAGTTCCTGATGACACCGTCGGCCGACGACCGCCGGAAGTGCACCGCCTCCTCGTCGACGTGGTGGACCGAGACACCGTCGATCGTCACGTGGTGGGAGTCGTCGAGGACGACGCCCTTCTTCGACTCCTTCACCGTGAAGCCGTCGAGCTTCCAGTACGGGGCGCCGTACAGCCACAGCCCGTAGCCGGAGTCGACGCCGCTGGTCGGGACGGGACAGGACGGCCCGGTGCCCGACGGCCCGTCGTTGACCAGCACCGCGTCGGACGGTCCGGTCAGGGTGATCGGGGCGGACGCGGTCCCCGCCCTCTGGGTCACGAACGCGCCCCGGTACACGCCCGCCGCGAGCCGGATCGTCTGCCCCGGCTGGGCGCCCGCCAGCGCGCTCTGCAACTGCGCCGCCGTGGACACGTCCACGATCGGACCGCCACCCGAGCCGGACTGGGTGGTCACGCTCACCGCGCCGCTCGCCCCGGAAGCGTTCCCGGCCGCGTCCCTGGCCCTGACGGTGTAGGTGTACGAGGTCGAGGCCGACAGACCGGTGTCGGTGTACGACGTCCCGCTCACCGAACCGACGAGCGCGCCACCTCGGTACACGTCGTAGCCGGTGACTCCGACGTTGTCGGTGGACGCGTTCCAGGCCAGCGCGACACTGCTCGCGGTGGACGCGGTCGAGCGCAGGCTCCCCGGCACGCTCGGCGGCGTCGTGTCGCCTCCGCCGGAGACGGGGGAGCCGTACACCTCGAACTCCCAGAGGGAGTAGCCGTACGAGGTGCCGCGCGCCGTCCCGTACATCCGGACGTACCGTCCGGTCCCGGAGACGGTCAGATCGTCCACGGCGCCGTCTCCGGTGCTCGTCGAGTAGACGTCGGTCCAGGTCGAACCGTCCGTCGAGGTCTGCAGCCTGTACGCCTTGCCGTACGCGACCTCCCAGGTCAGCTTGGCTCGCGAGATCGTGTGGTTCGTGCCCAGGTCGATGCGGATCCACTGCGGGTCCACACCCTCGGTGCTCGCCCATCGCGTGCCGGTGTCACCGTCCACCGCGAGGGACGCCGGGAACTCGCTCGTCTCCAGGGACGAGGCCGTCGTCGGCTTGCCCGCCGACACCAGGCCGTCTGCCGCCTGCGCCTGCGGCAGGGCGAACAGGGGCACGGACAGCAGTCCGGACAGGACGAGAAGGGCCGTTCCTCTACGTCGCATGACAACTCCTTGTCACTGGTGCGGAGAAGACGGCCCGCCCCTCGGCGTTCGGCCGACGGGCGGGCCGCGAGGTCACGGGACCCAGTGGTTGCCGGACGCCGTGATCATGACCTGGAGCTGGATGCTCGCCGAGAAGTAGCTGCTGGTGTCGATCGGAGTGGCCAGCATCTTGTTCCAGAGCGCGTCGAGCCACGCCTGGCTGCCCGGGTCGGTCATCGCCGCGAGCGCGAACGGGGCGAAGTAGGCCGCCTCGCTGCCCGAGTCGATCGGTGTGCCGTTGAGCTGGTAGCCGATGGCGATCTTGTTCGGGTCGCCACCCGTCTTGGACCTGATCCAGCTGTTGAGCTTCCGCGCCGACGCCAGGGACTTGGCGTCGCCGCTGGTCACCGCGTCGTCGGCGATGCGCCAGGGGGTACGGCAGGCGTTCCACCAGTACGCGCCGTCGTTCGGGTCCTCCAGGACCTGACCCGGCGCGGGCTTGGGGGTGGAGTTCGTGTTGACGACGAAGTCGGGCAGGAGACCGGTGTTCGGTGCGTAGGACGCCTGCAGGTTGGTGATCTGCTTCTGGTGCGCGGTGCGGATGGTGTCCCAGGCCGCGTCACCGGTCGCCGTCCGGAAGGCCCGGAAGTGGTCGATCATCCAGTCCGACGTGCGGGAGATGTAGTACCACTGGTCGCCCGAGCTGCTCCAGTCGCCCAGCTTCAGCAGGTTGGTGGACGGGTTGAGCTCGTCCTTCTTGATCGCGGCGATGTGCTTGATCGCAAGCGCCTTGTAGTCGTACGTGCCCGCGCTGCCCCACTGCTTGTCCGCGAGCAGCAGACCGTAGGCCACGTCCATGTCACCGTCCGTGGCACCGTCACCGCCGTTGACGCTCGTGCAGGCGGTGTCCTGCTCGGCGGCAAGCAGGTCCGGGTTGATCGCCGAGGGGTGGTCGATCATCCACTTGGTCAGCCCGTCGAAGATCTTCTTCGCGTCCGGGTCGGCGCCGGCCATGGTCGCGGCGATGACCATGCCGTACCCCTGCGCCTCGGCGACGTACGGATGGTCGGCGTCCGGTGAGATGACCTGGTACCAGCCGTTGCCGCAGTTCTGCCGGACGAAGGCGGCCTTCCAGTTGTTGTAGTAGTCGATGACCTTCTGGTCGAGCGCGGCCTGCGCGCCGGTCGGCTTCAGCATCCCCGGGGCGTACGGCTTGGTGTGGCTGCCGAACGGCACCGCGGGGCCGCCGCCGACGGCCGGGGTGGTGACGTCGACGGAGCCGCTCGCGCCGGAGACGTTCCCGGCCGCGTCCCGGGCCTTGACGGTGTAGCTGTACGCGGTCGAGGCGGTCAGGCCGGTGTCGGTGTACGAGGTGGAGGACGCGGTACCGACGAGGGCGCCGCCCCGGTAGACGTCGTAGCCGGTGACTCCGACGTTGTCGGTGGACGCGTTCCAGGTCAACGAGACGCTGTTCGCGGTGGACGCGGTCGAGCGCAGGCTCCCCGGCACGCTCGGCGGCGTCGTGTCGCTGCCGCCCGACGACGGGGTGCCGTAGACCTCGAACTCCCAGAGCGAGTAGCCGTACGAGGTGCCGCGGGCCGTCCCGTACATCCGGATGTAGCGCCCGGCGCCCGTGACGGTCAGATCGTCGGTCGCGCCGTTTCCGGTGCTGGTGGAGTAGATGTCGGTCCAGTTCGTCCCGTCGTTCGACGTCTGGATCTTGTACGCCTTGCCGTAGGCGGCCTCCCAGTCGAGCTTCACCCGGGAGATGTCGTGGCTCGCGCCCAGGTCGATGCGGATCCACTGCGGGTCCACGTCCTCCAGGCTGGCCCAGCGCGTCCCGGTGTCGCCGTCCACGGCGAGCCCGGGCTCGAAGCCGGCGGCCTCGACGGAAGAGGCGGTGGCCGGCTTGCCGGCCGAGACCAGATTCGTCGGAGTCGTCGGCCCAGTGGGGTCACCGGGGCCGGGAGCGCCCGTGGACTTCAGGAAGAGCGAGCCGGACGTGTCCGTCCTGGACGCGTTCACGCCGGCGTGCGGGGCCTTGCCGTATTCCAGGCTCTCCTTGCCCGCCCAGTCCAGGATGGGCGAGCCGTTCTCGGCGAGGTGCTGGTACGCCGACGGGTCGGCGGCCGAGCTTCCCAGCTGGTACAGGCGCTGCCGGTCGGGGTAGTACGGCTGGAACGCTCCGCCGGCCGTGGTCTGCTTGCCGAGGTCGTTGCCGTAGAAGACGTTCTGCGGGCCGGTGGCACCGGACCACTTCACGGCCTTGGGGCCCGCGCCCCACCAGATCGGCCACCAGGTCGAGCCGTCGGGGGTACCGCCGCCCTCGTCACCGCAGTTGGCGCGACAGTTCTTCGAGGAGTTCTCGAAGGGCACCGCGGCCTTGTTGTTCTCGAAGAGGTTGCGACGCTCCCAACCACCGTGCAGGTTCAGGTCGCTGTCGAAGTCGTTGCCGATGGCCACGTTGTTCGACGCCGACCACTGGAAGGTGAAGTGGCGCAGGTTTCGGCTCTTGTTGTACGCGTACAGGGAGTCCCAGACGCGCGAGCCGCGGAAGTAGCCGTTGCCGCCCTTGCCCTTGTTCCAGGAACCGTCGAAGGAGGACTCCTGCACCTGGATGTTCTTGGCGCTCTCGGTGACGACGGCGTGGGAGCCGGTCATCTGCGTGCCGACCCGCCGGATCCAGATGTTGGCCGCCCACTTCAGGACGATGCCGTGCTGGGCGTACTCCGGCGCGATGTTGCCGAAGTTGACCTTGGCGTCGTCCGGGGTGACGTCGTACGTGCCGCCGCCGAGCTTGGGCATGCCGTCGAGTTCCTGGGTGATGCTGAGGTCCTCGATGCCGACGCCCTGGACGACCTTGAGCGGCGTGACCCGGCTCGGGTAGACGGTCCCGCCGATCGCGGCCGAGCCGTCGGAGGTCGAGTTGAGCGGTAGGTCGTACTCGAGGGGCTTGTCGAGGGTGAGGTTCTTGCCCGTGGCGTCCACGGCGGCGATCTGGAAGATCTGCTGCCGCATGTGCAGGTTCACGTACTTGGACGAGTCCACGACCGTCTGCTGCTGGTAGAACTTCGCCGTGTTCGCCGCGCCGACCCAGAGATGGGCGCCGACCTTGAAGCGCGACATGTCGGCGTTGGTGGCGAGCTTGATCTGCGTGGTGCCGATCGCCGAGCCCTCCCGCAGCGGGACACCGCTCGCCCAGTGCTGGTTCACACTGCCTTCGAAGAGGTCCTTGCGGTTGGCCGGCGCGGAAGCGTAGTCGCTCGCGTACTTCGTCGAGACCTCGCGGGTCTGGACGCGGAGCAGGCCCCGGCCCGGCCAGGTCCAGCCGCCCTTGCCCGCCCCGTGGGTCATCCCGTCCTCGTCCCAGTCACTGCCGTCGGCGGTGAGGGTGTCGTACCGGGTGTCGGCGTCGGGCCGGAAGGCGAGCGTGGTCTGCCCCATCCCGGCGCCGCGGAGCACCATGTAGTCGGCGTCCAGGGCCAGTTGGCGGGTCACCACGACCCGGCCGGCAGGCAGGGTGATCGAGGACAGCTTCGTGTAGCCGGCCGAGGGGGTGCAGTTGGTCCGGATCGCGTCGACGGCCCGCTGGAGCCCGGTCGTGGCGTCGCTGCCGTCGGCCCGGACGCCGTACTGCGTGGCGAGCTCCTGGGCCGTGATGTGACAGCCGGCGTCGGGGTTCGCCTCTGCGGCGCCGGGCAGGGCGGCGCCGCCCCGGTAACCGGCCTTGCTCCAGTCGGGCAGGCCGGGGATGGGTGCCCGGCGGTTGGCGCTGGTCAGGTCGGGTATCGCGGCCGCCGTGGTGGCGACCCGATCGTCGCCGACGGTGCCGGCCGCGGCGCCGGCCAGGCCGGTGATCCCGGTCAGCGTGGTGGCGACGGCGGCGGCGACCGCCAAGGGGCGGCGCCATCGTGGAGGGCGCTCTCTGTGTGCGGGGCGTGGCCGATGTGCGTATGACATCCGACGTCCTCGGGGTGAGTGGGTACTGCACGAAGGCGAAGCGACGGAGTAACTCAGGTCGCTGCTCAGTCAATGGTTAGGAATATTTCCTAACCATTGCGCGGGAGAGTAGAGACGGTCGAGGGGGTGGCGCAAGACCCTCGACGCGATCCGCAGACATGACCCTCGTTCAGATACGTGTGTGATGGCGGGGTTTGAAGCCCGTTCAGACGCGGGCGTGCGCGGCCAGGGTGTCGATGAACGCGACGGCGAGCGGATCCGGGCCGGGGCGGGTGTACGCGGCGAGGACGCGGCGCACCGCCGGCTCCGGTCGCAGCAGCCGGCCGGTGAAGTGCTCCGGCAGAAGGTTGGCCGGGACGAGGGCCGGGCCCAGGCCCGCGGCGGCGAGGAGGGGCGCTGCGGCCGTCTGTTCGGTACGGACGGAGGTACGCGGCCGGAAACCGGCCTCCGCGCATACGGCGTCCACGAGCTCGGCCAGGCCGTTGCCCGGCGCGTAGTGGACCCACTCGCGATCGGCGAGGTCCGCCAGCCGTACGCGGTCGGGCGCGTCGCTCCGGGTGTCGTCGTTGGCGGGCAGGACGACCACGAACTCCTCCGTACCCAGCTCCCGTACCGGCCCTTCCCAGTCCGACGGCACCGGGCCGATCGCCAGGTCCTCCCGGCCGGCGGCCATCGCGGCCCGCAGGGCATCGGTGTGCGGGAACTCGAGGAGCCGGACCCGGACCGCGGGACGGTCGGCGCGCCAGACGCGCAGGACCGGCGGCAGTACCCCCAGGGTGAGCGAGTAGACGACCGCGACGACTATCTCCCCGCCCTCCAGACTGCTCAGCGAGACCGACCGGGTCCGGATCTGGGAGGTACGTCTCGCCCCCGGCGAGCGGCTGCCCGCCCACCGGCATGTCCTCGACTACTTCTGGACCGCCGTGACGGCCGGCCGCAGCCGCCAGCACACCGACGACGGCACGACCCGCGAGGTCACCTACACCGCAGGCGAGACCCGGCACTTCACCTTCGGCCCCGGCGAGTTCCTGCTCCACGACCTGGATAACACCGGAGACACGCCGCTCGCGTTCGTCACCGTCGAGTTCAAGCAGGGTGCCGATACGCCCCTCCCGTCGACGCCCTGAACACACCGGGCCATGCCCGGGGGCCGTGGCTTCGCTGCGCATGCCGCCGTCCCCGTACCGGCGCACCGGCGCACCGGCGGGGCCCCGGCAGGGCGACGTCACCCGCACCGTCTCGCCGCCGTACGGTATGCCTGCGCGGCACCGCGGCCGGCAACCGTCCCGGCCGGGCGGCCGTGCGCCTCGCCCCCGACGGACCAGGAGCCCCGCACCGTGATCGCCCGCACCCGCCGCCCCGTCCGCCGTGCACTGTCCGCCCTGACCTTGGCGGGCGTCCTCGCGGCGACGGCGGTCGGATGCACGTCGACCGGCGACCCGCAGGGCGCCGGCGACTCCGTTCCCTCCTCCCGGCCGCCGTCGGGCAAGGTGACACCGCCCGAGCCCCACGTCGGCTTCGACTACCAGATCGGCGGACCGTACCCACCCCCGCCCGGCGTGCGGGCGGTCTCCCGCGACCGTACGGTGAAGCCGGCCGCCGGGCTGTACAACATCTGCTACGTCAACGCCTTCCAGGCCCAACCGGACGCCACCGACTGGTGGCAGACCCACCACCCCGACCTCCTCCTCCGCAACGCGACCGGTGTACTCGTCATGGACAAGGACTGGGGAGAAGCCCTGCTCGACGTCTCCACGCCGGCCAAGCGCGAGCGGCTCGCCGCCATCGTCGGCGAGTGGATCGACGGCTGCGCAGCCGCCGGCTACCAGGCGGTCGAGGCGGACAACCTCGACTCGTACGAGAGATCAGAGGGCCGCCTCACGGCCGAACACGACCTCGCCTTCGCGCGCCTCCTCGTGGTCCGTGCCCACGCGGCCGGACTCGCGATCGGCCAGAAGAACGCCGCAGGACTCGCGACGAAGGGCCGGAGCCTCGGCTTCGACTTCGCGGTCGCCGAGGAATGCGGCGAGTACGACGAGTGCGGACCCTACGCCACCGCCTTCGACAACCGCGTCCTCGTCATCGAGTACCAGGCGGCAGGCCTCGCGACGGCCTGCGCGAGCTGGGGCGACACGCTCTCGATCGTCCTGCGGGACCCGGAGGTGCTGCCGGCCGGCAAGTCGGGCTACGTCCGCAGGACCTGCTGAACCGAACGGGTGCCCACAGGGCCTGGCCAGCGACGGTGTCCCCGGCGCCGTCGGGCGATGCCCCGCCCCGAGGTCGCCCGGGCATCCGGGAATGTCCGGCCGGGGTGGGGTGTTGGGGGAGTGCGTCGGGAGTGAGGTGCGGCGCGAATGAGGCAGGGTGCATGTTGATCGGGGAGTTGTCGCGGCGTACCGGCGTCAGCGCACGGCTGCTGCGGTACTACGGAGAGCAGGGGCTCCTGGAAGCCCACCGCGGGCCGAAGGGGTATCGCGAGTACGACGAGGACGCCGTTGTCACCGTGCGGCAGGTGCGTGCCCTGCTACGGGCCGGCTTGTCCACGGACGTCATCCGCGTGGTACTGCCGTGCGCACGGGGCGAACTGCCGGAGTTCGACTGGTGCGTGGACGTACGCGCGATCCTGGACCGGGAACTGACGGCGACCGACGAGCGCATCGACGACCTCCGGCGCAGCCGTGACGCCCTGGCCGGCTTCCTGGCCCGACCTTGACGCGAACCTTCAGACGCCGGTCCGCGCATCCGTCCGGGCATCCGGCCGCGCCTCCGCCCCTGCTGCGGCCTCCGCTCGGTAGCGCCCCGGCGTGGTGCCGAACTCGCGGCTGAACGCGTGGGAGAGCGAGTACGGGCTTCCGTATCCCACGCGGCGCGCGATGACGGCCAGTGAGTCCTGTGTGTCGCGGAGCCTGGTGGCGGCCACGGTCAGCCGCCACCAGGTGAGGTAGGCCATCGGCGGGCGGCCGACGAGAGTGGTGAAACGGCGGGCCAGCGTGGGCCGGGAGACCCCGGCCTCGGCGGCCAGGCGATCGTTCGTCCACGGGGCGGCCGGGTCCGCGTGCAGTGCCCGTACGGCGGCCGCCGTCACCGGGTCGCCAAGAACGGCCGGCCACACACCCTTTGTGCCCTGCGTCACCCATGAGCGGATCATGTAGACGAGCAGAAGGTCGACGAGGCTCGGGACGGCGACGCCGGAGCCGGGCCGGTGGGCGCCCAGTTCGCTGCCGAGCAGGTCGATCGCCGCACGCAGCTCGAGGTTGCTGCCGACGCGGCTCGGCAGGTGGACGACATGGGGAAGCTCCGCCAGGAGGGGGTGCACCCGGCTGCGATCGAGGCGGTACTTGCCGCACACCATCTCCACCTGGCCACCGAGGTCCGGGGCCGGCCGACGGGACATGCCCGCGTCGGCCCATCGTTCGAAGGGAACCGCCCGTGCCAGGGTCGCCGCGTCCGCGGGGGAGTCGGCGATCACATGTCCCGTGCCGTGCGGCAGCAATACCGCGTCCCCCACGCCGAGTTGGACGGGCGAGCCACCGTCGGGCAGCAGCCAGCAGGTGCCCTCCAGGACGACGTGGAAGCCCGCACCGTCATAAGGGGCGAGCCGCGTGCACCACGTCCCGCCGACGCGTACCCGGTCGGAGAACGGCTGCCCGATACGTACGGTCGCGATCGCGTCGCTCACCACATCCATCCGAGGCAGCATAGCGACCCCCTCGAACATGAGACGACCGCGTATTCACCAGAGCCGAACGAGCATTGAGAGGCTCAACGACTCTTCCTACGCTCGAGAGCATGAACAATGAGAGCCCTCAGAGCATCATGCTGGGAGACGTCGAGGTCGTCCGGGTCGTCGAGTGGCAGGGCGCGTTCGCGCCCGCCCGCACACTCGTCCCGGAGTCCGGCGCGGACGTGTGGAAGGCGAACGAGGACTGGCTGGCGCCCGACCACTGGGATCCCGAGAGCGACCGGGCGGTGATGGCGCTCCAGACCTGGGTGCTCCGCAGCGCGGGACGGACCGTGCTCGTCGACACCGGAGTGGGCAATGGGCGGGAGCGCCCCGGCTCCCCGCAATTCCACCACTGGCAGGGCGACTTCCTCGGCTGCCTCGCCCGGGCGGGCGTCCAGCCGGAGGACGTCGACGTCGTCGTCAACACCCATCTCCACGCCGATCACGTCGGATGGAACACGCTCGGCGTCGAGGGGGAGTGGGTCCCGGCGTTCCCCAACGCCCAGTACCTCATTCCGGCCGCGGACGACTTCCACTTCGGCCCGGACAACGCGTACGGGAGGGGGCGACACGCGGACGACCGGCTCGTGTACGAGGACAGCGTCGCGCCCGTGCACCGTTCCGGCCAGTCCGTGGTCTGGGACGGCGTCCACCGCATCGACGCCCACCTCACCCTGGAACCGGCGCCGGGCCACACACCGGGTTCGTGCGTGCTGCGCCTGGAATCGGGAGCGGACAGGGCCGTCTTCGTCGGCGACCTCCTGCACAGCCCCGTTCAGGTCCTCGACCCCTCCTGCAACAGCTGCTTCTGTCTGGACGCCCGCGGAGCGGCGGCCAGCCGGCGCCGGATCCTCGAACGCGCCGCCGCCGAACGGGAACTGGTCGCGCCGGCCCACTTCGGTGGTACGGGCGTGGTGGAAGTCCGCCGGGAGGGCGACGGGTTCGCGCTGGCGGGGTCCCGGTGGTGAACGCCCGTGGGCACGTGGGCGGCCGCCTCTAGGGTGGGCGTCGCACGAGTCCACCGTACGGCCCGGAGGTGCCATGTCCCTGCAGATGACGTTGAGCGCGATCACACTCGACTGCCCTGATCCGCTGGCCCTCGCGGCGTTCTACCAGGAGGCCACCGGCCTCGAACCCAGCCCGAAGTCGAACGCCGACTTCGCCGGTCTCGACCGTGAGGACGGATTGCTCCTCGGCTTCCAACGCGTCGACGACTACCGGCGTCCGAGCTGGCCCGACCAGACCGTCCCCCAGCAGCTCCACATCTGCTTCGACGTCGCCGACCTGGACGAGGCGGAGGCCCGGCTACTGGAGCTGGGAGCGGGCAAACCGGTCGACCAACCGCATGAGGAGAAGTGGCGGGTCCTCACCGATCCGGCCGGGCATCCCTTCTGTCTCGTCGCACGCCGACCGCGGGTGCCCGCGGAGCGATAGCGGGCCACGGAGCCGGCGGCCGTCGGGTCACCACCAGTAGGCGGGGTACTTCGGTGCCGTGCGGCGGATGCGGGATCCGGCGTACCCCGTCAGGACGAGGAGGACCGTGGAGCCGAAGAGGAGAGGGACGAACCTCGCGGGTGCGGGTGTCTGGAGCACGATGACGACGGCGGTCGCGCAGGCGGCGGCGTGCGGCGTGCGGGCGAGTGTGGTCAGGGCCAGTGTGACGCCGGCCGCCACGGCCGCGACCCATGCGTTGCCGCCCGCGGCAGCCAAGGCGGCGTAGCCGACGGCAGCGCCGAGAAGATGACCGAGGACGACGCTGCGGGGTTGCGCCAGCGGCAACGTGGGCGCGGCATGCACCAGGGCGGCGCTGGCGGCCAGCGGGGGTATCAGCACCGGCTCGTGGATGACGGCGCCGATCGCGACGAGCCCCAGAAGGACGGCTGTGGCGGCGCTCACGCTGTGGAAGGCGGCCAGGGGCGTGGGCCTGGCAGGAGCTCGGCCGCCGAACTTCGGCCTACGGGGGCTCTCGGGGGCGGCTCGGCCGGGCGCGGGACGCGGAGGGGCGTCGGTGGTCATGTGCGGTGTTTCCGGGGGCAGGCGGCCGAAGGCCGAAGAGGGGCAGAAGCGGTGGGGCGACGTCGTACGGGGCTCTGTGATCGACAGCCGTCCCGCCCATGCGCCTCACCCTGGTGCGGCGGCGCAACCGCCCACGACTCTAACCGTCGGGTTTACAGCGGTTTGACCCGGGGGTCCGTGGACTTACGCAGCAACCGCTCCTCAGGCGTGTCCGACAAATGATCATATGGCTGGTTCGCGGAGCCTGAGGATCGGCGAGGCCAGGACGACCCTGGCGCGCTAACGGTCGGCGAGCTTGTCGAACCGGGTGGCGATGGCACGGAACTGCTTGAGACGGACGAAGCATCGCTCGACCACGTTGGGGTCGCGGAAGATCTCCTTGCCGAAGGCGGGTGCGCGGAACCACGCGTGCGGCCGGATCCGAGAGGGCTGCACCACTGGGCAGCTCATCGGCCTGTGGTGGCACCTCCACTGACGCCGGACCCGTCCCGGGGGGCGTGCGCGAAACGGCGGACGGAAGCCGGCGAAGAAGCTTCACCGGCCACCGCGCAGGTGCGCCCCTCCTCAGCCCGGGTAGGTGATCGAGCCCAGCGGCGGGCAGGGGACGAGCATGGTGCCGGCGCCGGGGCGTTCGACGAAAGCCCGGGCCTCGGCGGCCTGCAGGCGGTGGGATTCCAGCTCGTCCGCGTGCCAGGCGTCGCGCCTGGCGCGGGCGTAGTCCCATGAGTCGTCGATGAGACTGAGGCTGGTATTGCCGGAGCTGCGCTGGAGGTCCCATTTCACGGCGGCCTGTTGGAGTGCGGTCTGGGTCGCGGCGAGTTCGATGCGGGTGATCAGGACGCCGAGGGTGTTCGGTTCGCGGGTCGGCATGGGGGCCTGGGGGAGCAGTGACACCCCGGTGTCGTGGCGTCCGATGTTGTCGATGCTCGCTCTCTGGGCGTCCCTCGACATGATCTGCATTTCCTGGTGCAGCCAGAAGAACTCGTCGAGGTCGGCCTGGGTGATGCGCATCCGCTGGTACAGGGCTCGGAAGCGGGGATCGTGGTGGAGCGGGCGTATGGGGGCGACATGGAGCGCCACGCAGTCGTTGAAGCCGGCCGCCACCGCGGCGTCGAGGTGGAAGATGGCCTCGTCCGCCTGTCCGCGTGCGATGGCTATGCCGCCGAGGCTCGAGTGGCCCGCGGCGACGAGCCACGCGCCGTCGGGGCCGAGCGCCGTGGCGCGCGCGACGACGTCGTGGAGGCCCGCGGTGCCCACCACGGCGGCACCATTGGTCAGGTGCGCCACCAGCAGTTCGTGAGCATGGGCGGCCAGTGAGTTGACGGTGTCGGCCATGGATCTCCTCGGACCTCGGTGGTGAAGAGCGAAAGGGGTGTCGAGTCTGTGGCAATCCCCGTGGAGATGACGGGCTGACGGGGTGGGCGGTTCCTGCTCGGGTCGTGCCGTGATCACGAGCGACATCGGCTCAAGGCGCCATACCATACCCTATGGTACGGTCGCGTCATGGTGAGCAAACGCGACTGGTTGGACACGGGATTCACCGTGCTGCGACAGGACGGTGCGCGAGCGCTGACGATCGACCGGCTCTGCGTCGACCTCGGCTTGACCAAGGGCTCCTTCTACCACCACTTCAAGGGCATGGCAGGGTTCAAGACCGACCTGCTCCAGCACTTCGAAGCCGAGCACACCGAACGCCTCATCGCGGACGCGGAGGAGTCCGGCGCGTCGGCAGAGACCCGGCTGCGCCGTCTCCTCGACCTCGTCCTGGCCGACAGCGAGAACGACGGCGACCGCCTGGAGATCGCCGTCCGCGCGTGGGCCCTGCAGGACGCCGAAGTCCACGCCCTGCAGCAACGCGTCGACCACCTGCGCATCGACTACCTGCGTACCCTGCTGCGCGATCTCGAAGAACGGCCACAGGCCGACTCGGAATCCGATGCCGATGCCCATGTCGATGCCATGGCCAGGATGCTCTACCTCATCCTGATCGGCGCCCAGCAGCTCGTACCGTCCCTGCCCACCGAGCACCTGCGCGAGGTCTACGCGCTGGCCCTGAGCCTGCTGCCGCAACACCCGAGGAGAAGCTCATGACCGGTCTCACCCGCTGGGTGCCCCGACTCGTCATCGCCACTGCGACCCTCCACTTCGTGTGGGCCTTCGCACAGCCCAACGCCTGGGGTGCCATCGCCGACGCCGGCTTCCTCAGCAGCGTCGTCGACACCGACGCGGCCGACTACTTCGACCGGGAAGCCAGCGTGTGGTTCATGGTCAGCGGCATCGCACTCCTCGCCCTCGGAACGCTCTCCCGACACATCGCCCGCACCACCGGCCGCCTGCCCGCGCAGCTCGGCTGGTACCTGCTCGCCATCGGCATCCCGCTGTGCGTCATCTACTTCCCCGTCACCGGAAGCTGGGCGCTGCTCGTCATCGGCGTCCTCGCACTCGTCGCCACCCACCGATCCCAAGAACCCGGGACAGCCGCGGCGCCCGCAGGACCGCGACAGCTGTCGGCCGAAGAAGCCGGGCCAGTCAAGAAGCGGTCATGACGCCCCGAGGGTTGTCCACCCGTACCTGATCCCCATGCTGGAACGGCTGCGCGGGTGAGGTCCGGCCGCCTACTCCAACACCGTTCCTATGGTCGCTTGGTCGGGACGGGCTGAAGCCCGGGCCACCGAGCGACCATGCGTTGGCGCATGGCGGCGCTGAGACGGCTCGTGGCGCTCAGAGCGGTGTGGTCGGTCGTCATCCGGCTCACGACACCGAGCCGGTGGGCGAGCCGTTGCCGTGCTGTCACGGTGCCCCACTTCCAGTCCCGGTGCGGAATCCGGGCCAGGTGATCGACGCTTTCACGGCGCGCCCGCTCGACCAGCCCGTCGCCGCGCAGCAGCCACCCGGCGCACGCGTCAGTGAGGCCGTCGTCGACTTCGGAGCCGGTCGCGGCGTGCCACGCATCGCGGTAGGCGCTCTCCGCCCGTTCCAGCAGCGACTCCGACGCTGACGTGACACACCAGCAGGTCGGAAATCCGATGCGCAGATAGGCGAGTTCCATCAGACCGCTGCCCAGCGACGCCTGCTCGAAATCGATGAATCTGACCCCCGCGGCGGTGTGGAGGTCATTACCGGGACAGGGGTCCCCGTGGAGAAGGGCATGCCCGGACGTCCGGTCGAGTCGATCCACGAGGTCATGGAGTTCGTCGGACACGCCAGGCGTGACAGGAACCTCAAGAGCCACGGCCAGCCGTAGGAAGGAGTCGATATCGGCCTGGTTCGGTCCCTGCCATCGGGGAAGTAGCCCGACGTCCTCCGGACGGGCGGTGGCATGCAGCCGTGCCATCGCGGCTGCGTAGTCGACGATCCAATCGCCGGCCGGTTGCCGATGATCCAGATGCTCCAGCACCAGGACCCGCTCGTCGGCATCGGTGGCGAGCAACGCGGGCACCACGGGAGTTTCACCTCGGGCGGCGAGCCGCAGGGCGGCGACCTCACGGGCGTATCGCTCGTCGGCATCAGGACCGTCGACGATCTGCTTCACCACCGCCTTCGCCGCCGGCAACTGGACGCGCCACACACGCGAGCGTGGACTACTCCCCAGTCTGCGAGAGCGCCTGGGCGATCCCAACTCGGCCCGTAACCCGTCCCCGAACGGCAGTCGCGACCACATGGGCTCATCCTTCCACGCGACCGAACGACCGTGCTGCTCCTGCGCACTACGGCCGTCCTGTTCCCGGTCGGCCCGCTGTTCGGGGTCGGTCGGTGTCTACGTGGACCGCGGCGTCCGCATCCCCGTGATCACCATGTGCATCAGGAGGTCGTAGCTCTCGTCCAGGCTCTCCGGGAGTCCGAACGCGCCCTCGGCCTCGAGAACCGCGAATCCGTGGACGGCCGCGCGCAGGCAGCGGGCTGCGTGGATCGCCGCCGAGTCCGTCATGCCGTAGGCGCGAAGGGCGGCGCGGATGATGTCGATGCGCCGCGCCCCGGCCCCGGCCGTCCGCGGTTCGGGCGTCTGGACGAGCGCCGAGTAGCGGTGGGGGTGCCCCAAGGCGTACTGCCGCCAGGCCGTCATGAGTGCGCGGATCGCGTCGTCGGCCGAACGGCCGACCACGGCCTCACCCGCCGACGGCACAGGTCCTGGCGCCTACGTTGGTCGGTCGGGTGGTGGTGTACGCCGCCGCATGCGGAACGCCTGGGGCGGACGCTCCGCCCCAGGCGTTCCACATGCATTCCGCGGCCGGCCGGCTATCGGCCCGCTCCGCGCTCGCGCCTCAACAACGGCCGGGCTCTGGCGGGATGGTGAGGCGCGAGGAAGCCGAACTGTCGCTCACCGCAGCACATGCGCCCGCAGCCGTCGTCACTGGCCCACCCTTCCGTCGACGCATTCGCGCAACAGGTCGGCGTGCCCGCAGTGCCGGGCGTACTCCTCGATCCTGTGCACCATCAGCTCCCGGATCGCGATCTTGTCCTTCCCCACCCGCTCGCCAAGATCCGGGTGTTCGGCCAGCGCGGCGTCGGCCGCCGCCTGCTCGCGCTCCAGGTCGGAGTACGCGGCGTCGACCATGGCCTGCTCGGCGACGGCGTCCTCGAAGTCGGCGTCACGCCGGCCGTACAGCTTCGGCAGGGGGTCGCCGTCGCTGATCCAGTTGCGCCAGTCCCGTTCCACCTCGGCGAGGTGCCGGACCAGGCCGAGCAGCGACATGGTCGACGGCGGAACCGACCGCCGGGCCAGCTGCTCCGGATCCAGGCCGTCGCACTTCATCCGCAGGGTCATGCGGTAGCCCGTCAGGAAGTCCAGCAGCGTCGCGAGCTCGCCGTCCGGACTGACACCTGCCTTGTTGCGGGGGTCGTCGTCCGGGTCGGTCCACATGTCGGGGTAGACGGTTGCCTGGGTCCATCGCGCGGGTTGATCACTCATGCGCGCCATGTTCGTCTGCAAGGGCCCCACCTGGCCAGTTCTTTACGGTTGGTTGTTGGTGTTCTCGAGGATCGAGTCGGCAGAGGACACGGGACGACGATGACGACGACGCGGACCGGACCGCACGGTGGAGGGGCCTGCGGACGCGGAATCGGCAACCTCTGCATCGGATGCGACAGCGACCCCCGCTACGACGCCAGCCGTTTGATCGAACTACTCCTCCAGGGGCTGCAGCGACCTCGACCGGCCTGACGAAGATCTCGGGGAGGTCGATGTCGTGCTCGGCTTCGCAGGAATCGAGCTGGGCCACGACAGGCGCGGACCAAGGTTGGGCGGACGCACTCGCCGCCTCCCCGCGTGGGGGCGGGCGTCGGGGATGGGGGGCGTTCGGAAGAGCCTGAATGCGCCTTGAATCGCGGGTTGGCGGCGCTCATGGTGTGGCGTGCGGAGAGGCGTGGGTGTGATGCGGGGGTGTCATGGGGACGTGCTTTGGGGTTCTGGGGAGTATCGAGGTCCGGCGCGGCGGGGTGCCGGTCGACGTGGGGCACGCGATGCAGCAGCGGGTGCTGGCGGCGCTGCTCGTCGACGTGGACCGTGCCGTGTCTCGCGATGCGCTGGCGGACCGGGTGTGGGGGGACGTCGGACCCTCGCATGGCCGCCGGAATGTGTACGGCTACATTTCCCGGCTGCGCACGGTGCTGGCCGGTGACGGCTTGACCGTCGTACGCGAGCGGGGCGGCGGTTACCGGCTTACGGCTGATCCCTCACTGGTGGACGTGCACCGCTTCCGGGACCTTTCGGAGCGGGCGCGGAGGGCGGCTACGGATGAGCAAGCCGAGGCGCTGTGGCGCGAGGCGCTGGGGCTGTGGCGGGGCAGCGCGTTCGGCGCGGTGGACACGCCGTGGTTCAACTCGCAGCGCCGGCTCCTGGATGGTGAGCGGTTGGCCGCCCAGCTGGAGCTGGTCGACGTCCGATTACGCCTGGCTCAGCATGACCGGATGGTGAGCGAGCTGGTGGCCCGGGCGGAGGCGTACCCGCTTGATGAGCGGGTGATCGGGCAGCTGGTCCTCGCTCTGTGCCGATGCGGGCGGCAGGCGGAGGCGTTGGAGGAGTACGAGCGCGCACGGCGGCGGCTTGCCGAAGAGCTGGGGGTCGATCCCGGGGCGGCGTTGCGGCAGCTGTACGGGCGGATCCTGGCGGGGGATCCGGACCTGTCCGGCGCTCCAACCCCATCCGCCGTCAACGCCGTCAACGCCGTTCGCGCAGACGCGGCAGACGCGGCAGACGCGGGACGGGAAGGGGACCATGACGGCGGCGCCGTGGTGAACCCTGTGACGGGTCGGCAGCTCGTCCCACGGCTCCTGCCGGCGGACCTTGCCCTGTTCGTCGGCCGTGACGCCGAGGTGGACGAGGCCTGCCGGCTCCTGGGCGCAGGCGGCCCGGGGCCGCTGACTCTGCTGGTCACCGGTCCTGCCGGGGTGGGTAAGACGGCGTTCGCCGTACGCGCGGGCCATCGGCTCGCTCCCCGCTTCCCGGACGGTCAGCTCCACGCGGACCTGCGGGGCTTCGGCGGCGAGCCCGCCGATCCGTTCACGGTCCTGGGTGCTTTCCTGCGCGCGCTCGGCGTCCGTGGGGGGACGGTGCCAGCGGAGCTGACTGGACGAATCCATCTCTACCGTTCCCTGTTGGCCCAGCGGCAGGTGCTCGTCGTGCTGGACAACGCCGCCGGGTTCGGGCAGGTGCGTGATCTGCTGCCGAGTGGCGTACGGTGCGCTGCCGTTGTCACCAGCCGTACGACGATGGCGGAGCTGTGCTCCCGGCGGCTTCCGCTGGACGTGCTGGACTCAGCGGCCGGGCTCGCGCTGCTGCGCGAGATGCTGGGCCGCGACCGTACCGACGCGGAGCCGGATTCGGCCCGCTCCATCGTGGAGACCTGCGGTGGCCTTCCGCTCGCGGTGTGGGTGGCAGGCGCGCGGCTGGCCGCTCGCCCGCACTGGCCTCTGGCGCGTGTGGCGCGTGTGCTGGCCGACGAGGAGCGCAAGCTCGACGAGCTGGCTGTCGGCCATATCGCCGTACGGGCCAGTCTCGAGCTGACCTACCAGCAGTTGACCGCGCCGACCCGGCACGCGCTGCGGTTGCTCGCCCTGCTGCCCGGGCCCGACTTCGCCGCGTGGGCCTTGGCCGCGCTGCTGGATGTGGACCTGGCCGGAGCAGAGGCGGTTCTCGATGATCTGATCGATGTGCACTTGCTGCAGGCCGCGTCGGCCGGTGCTGCCGCGATGCGCTATCAACTGCACGATCTGGTGCGGTTGTTCGCTCGGGAGCGCATGGATGGTGGCGTTCCTCAGGCTGACCGCACGGCTGCTTTCGCGCGGTTGTTGTCGGGTGGCCTCCATCTTGCCGATGTGGCGGCGGACACCCTCAGCGTCGACTTCCAGGGCATATCGCAAGCGGAGTTGGTTTCGTGGCGGCTGTCGGAGGCGGACACCGGTCGTCTGCTCACTGACCCGCTGGTGTGGTTCATCGAAGAGCGTCAGTTCCTTATCGATGTGACGGAGGAGGCGTTGGAGTGGCCGGATGCGGCTCCTGCTGCTGCTCTGGCTACGGCGTTGACGACTCTGTTCCAGGTCGGTGGCTATTTCGATGATTGGGAGCGGTTGCAGAACCGGGCGCTCAAGACGGCGTTGGGCAACGGTGACCGGCCGAGCGCAGCCAAGCTCCACCGCTGCCTCGGCGAGCTCACCACCATCCTCGACCGCTACCCGCAGGCGTTGAACCATTTCGAGCAGGCGCTGTTGTTTGCGGAGGGGCTGGGGCCGTCGTATCGGGCTGGGGCGTTGGCTGGGCTGGCGTATGTGTATCGGCTCGTCGGCCGGTATTCCTCGGCGGTGTCGTACTTCGAGGAGGCGGCCGAGTTGGCTGGTCGGACGGGAAATGTGAATTGTCTCGTCTACGCGACCAACGGTCTCGGCGTCATCGACCTCGAGCAGGGCCGGGTCGAGGTTGCGGTGGAGCGCTTCGAGCAGTGTTTGCGGATGAGCCGGGTGGTTGGATATCGGCCCGGTGAGGCGCAGGCGTTGCGGTGTTTGGGGCAGTGTTTTCGTGCGCTTGGTGTGTATGCGGCTGCTGCGGATGCCTATCGGGAGGCGGTCGTGATCAGTTCGGATCTCGGTGATCGTCTCACTGCCACGCATGCGGCGTGTTGGCTTGGGGATGTGCTGGTGCGTCAGGGCGAGTTTCGGGAGGGGCGGCGTCTACTGGCGCAGTGTCTGTGGACGTACCGGGAGTTCGGGAATCTGTGGGGCGAGGCGGCCACCCTGTATGCCCTTGCGGAGGCGCAGCTCGCGGCGGGGCGTCCGACGTTGGCCCGCCTGAGGGCCGAGGCCGCGGTGGGGTTGTGGCGCCAGGTTGGTTCCCGTACGTGGCTCGCTGTCGCCCTGGACACGCTGGCGACCGTGCACATCCGGGCCGGTGACGACCTGGCCGCGGCCCGGGCTCGTGAGGAGGCCGCGGAGCTGCGGAAGGGCTGAGCGCGCGAGGGGTCCGGTTGCCGTCATTCCCGCGCACGGTGAGTGCCGGTGGCTCTGACCGTGATGTCGTGAAGCTGCCGAAAGCCGCCCGCCGATGTCAGCTGCGAGGTCGATCTCTGAACCGAGGTCGCGTCGAAACCGGGCAGGGTTTGAGATGTGCAGGGCCCAGCGCCCGGTCCGCCGGCTGCATATCCTTGTGGCCATGACTGACCAGCCTCTGGAGCCCTCTCCGCGCCCTGCGTCATCGGGAGAGCTCCGCGCCTCTCACGACGACCGGGAAGGGGTGGTGGAGCAGCTGCGGGATGCGGCAGCCGAGGGGCGAATCGATTTCGATGAGCTGGATTCGCGCCTGGAGCAGGCGCTGAGGTCCAGGACTCACGCCGAGTTGGCCGTCCTGACCGCCGACTTGCCGAGGCCGAATTCCCCTGAGAGCCGGCCGGCGCTGGTGCTCAAGGGCGGCATGTATGGCGCGTCTCAAGGCCCCGGGCGCTGGGAGGTGCCCGGGCACGTGATCGCTCACGGAGGCGTGGGGGGTGTGAAGATTGACTTCACCCGGGTCGAATGCTGCCTTACGGAGGTCGCAGTGGAGGCGCACGGAGAGACCTCTGGTGTCACGATCGTCATCCCCGACGCCTGGGCTGCGGACACCAGCGGCATGGATCCCGGTGTCGGCGGCCTGACGGACAAGACCACTCCCGACCGCCTCCCGGGAGCTCCGCTGATCCGGCTCACTGGCTCCGGCGGCGCGGGAGGAGTAGTCATCCGCCACCCCAACCGCCGGGAACGGAGCAAGCTGCACAGCAACCCGACGCAGGGCTAGGACGCCTGCCGAGGTGTTGATCAACATCTGAAACGATGTCGGGATGGCTCGAGACTCCCGGCACACCATCCCGGAGAAGCACGACCAGGCGTCAAATACGGCCTAGAACTGCACCAGAGTGTTGAGGCCCTCGTGGCCGACTCCGGGCTCGCTGAGAGCGAGCCAGCCATGGCCACGCATACGGGTGGCGGCACCGATTTCGCCGGGATCGACGGACAGCCGGCCACACGCATCAGCCACCCCAGCCGTGCCTTCATTCGGCTTGGCATCGTCGAACTCCGGATTGAAGCCCTCCTCCTTGACCCGAAGTTCTTCCCAAGGAAGCGGCTCGCCGATCCACTCGGGACTGCTCTCCGCCGCGTAACGCCGACGGATCCGGCCCTTCTCGGCGACCACCCAGATGTCCGCGCCCGCCGCCGAATCCTCGTAGAACATCTGCGCGACCCCGCAGGTGGCGCTCAGCCGTTCCACCGCGCCCATCCAGTCGTCCCAGTCGATGCCGACCAGATCGACCAGATTGCCGAAGATCAGCCGCCAACCGTCCAGTTCGGGCGTGATGAAGGTGGGCAGCGCGCCTTTACGCCACGGCAGGTCCTCCACTTCGGAGCCTTCGTCCAGCGAGACAGGGAACCGGTCATGCAGGCCGAGCGCGTCGAAGAGACCTTCGTACGTCTCACCAGGCACCGCGTACCACCAGCCGCGAGGATCCAGCGGAAAGGGCTCATCGCCATTGGACTTGATGCACGCGCGGCGCTCCAGCAGCATCCTGTCGCGCGCGTCGAGGTGGTCAAACAAACCCGTGGCGATCAAGTCGCCCAACCTGCCGTAAGTCATACCGGTGATCCTATGTACCCAGGTGGACCAGCGAGTGCCGTCGGTATGGGCGTGCCCCGGGGCTGACAGAGCATCAAGTATGGTGCGACCGACTGGTGGTGGGCTGGTAGTTGGTGGCTTGAAGGGTGAAGAGGTGGGCGTAGGTGCCGTCACGGGCGAGGAGTTCGTCGTGGTCGCCTTGTTCGGTGATGCGGCCGTGGGTGAGTACGGCGATGGTGTCGGCGTCGCGGATGGCGCCGAGCCGGTGGGAGATCAGGAGACTGGTGCGGTCCCGGCGGTGCTGCAGGAGGCGTTGGTGGATGTCGTGTTCGGCTTCGGCGTCGAGGCCGGAGTTCGGCTCGTCCAGGATCAGTAGCTCGGGTCGGTGGCGTAGGAAGGCGCGGGCCAGGGCGAGGCGTTGCCATTGGCCGCCGGACAGCAGCGCGCCTGGTTCGGTGTCGTCGTGGGTGGTGTAGATCCTGCTCAGCATGGTGTCGTAGCCCTGTGGCAGGCGGGTGAGGTCCCGGTCGATCCCGGCGGCGCGTGCGGCGGTGACGAGTCTGGGGCGGTCATCGAGGGCTCGGATGTCGCCGAGGGCGATGTTCTGTGCGGCGGTCAGGTCGTAGTGCATGTAGTCCTGGAACACCGCGGCGAGTCGGCTGCGTAGTTCGGTGGCGGCGACCTGGCGGATGTCGATGCCGTCCCACAGGATGGTGCCGCGCGTCGGCTCGTAGAACCGGCACAGCAGTTTCACCAGGGTGCTCTTGCCTGCCCCGTTGGCCCCGACCAGGGCCACCGCCTGTCCGTGGGGGAGGAAGAGGTTCACTCCGCGCAGTACCCAGGGATGGTTGTCGTCGTAGCGGAACCATACGTCCCGGAACTCGATGCCGCGCCGCAGTGATGGGAGCGGAAGCGCGTCCGCCGGGGAGTCGTCCGAGTGCTGGCCGGCCCCGACGACGGCGAGGAAGTGCCGCATCATCAGCAACAGATGGTGCATGTCGGCCAGGGACTTCACCAGCCCGGACAGGGCGCTCTGCACGCCCGCGACGGCGGCGACGAACATCGACACGTCCCCCACGGTCAACTCTCCGCGCCGGGCCGCGAGCGCCGCCCAGACCAGCCCTGCCCCGCCGACCAGTGCGCCGAGCAGTGCCAGTCCGCCCTGCGTGGCAAGCTGGCGCCGGTCCATCGTGGCGTGCTCGGCGTCGGCGGCGCGCCGTTCGGTGAGCATGCGGTCGCGCAGATAGTCCCCGGCCGCGTACAGGCGGACCTCCTTCGCGGCGTCGAGGCTGGAGAGCAGCGTCTGGTAGAATATCTCCCTCCGCCGGGCCGAGCCGATCCGCCAGTCGCTCAGCGCCCGATGCCGGGAGAGCCGAAGCTGCGCCGTCAGGACCGGCGCCGTGCAGGCGACGACGAGAGCGGTCATCGCCGGACTCACCGCGTAGAGAGCGCCGACGAAACCGACAGCGGTCAGCGCTCCGCCGCCGATCCGCAGCGCGCTGAGCACGCTCCCGCCGATGGCCTGGCTTCCGGCCGACTGGGCCATGCGCAGCCGGTCCTGGAAACGCGGGTTCTCGAGCGTGGCCAGACCGGTGAAGGAATGGACGACCGTGTAGAGCCGACCGACGGCGCGGTAGCTGGTGCGCCGCCCGAGGCGGTTGCCCGCGTACGTGGTGAGAGGCGGCAGCGACGCCGCCGTCAGGCCGACGGCCGCGAGGCCGAGGGCGAGTCCGAGCAGGGCGGCGTCGCCGGCACCGGTCAGATCGTCCAGGACCAGCCGCGTCAGCCACGCCGCGGCTACCGGCGCCCCGGCCGCCGCCACGGTGATCAGCAGCAACGTGACCGAGCTGCCGGGCGCCGCGCGCCAGGCGAGCGCGGCGGCAGCGCGGGTCGAGGCGAACGCCTCCTTGGGCGCGAGCCTCTCTTTTACGGCGGGCTCCCCCTCAGGGGCGCGTGCGCCGTCCTCGCTGGGCGTGCGCTCGTCCTTCCTTGACCTGCGTTCGTTCTTCCCCCGTGGGCGGCCGTCCTGCGGCCCGTTCATCCGGCCGCACCGGCCCGGTCCGTACGGCGGGGAAGGGTCCGGCCACTGCCCGCGACCCTGCCGTCGGCTCCCACCTCCACGTACGCCGGCATGCCCTTGACGGCGAACGCCCGGGTCACCTCGTCGCCGAACTCCGTCACGACGACCCGAGCCACCGGCGACAGCCGCCTGAGATAGTCCCCGAGCCGAGCCTCCTTCTCATCGTCGCGCGTGACGACCGCCAGCACTCGGTCCCTGCCGTACTGTCCCGCCCGTTCCGCCACCAGCGGAAGGAGGTCTTCGCAGGCCGGGCAGCCGGGCGACATGAAGAGGACCATCGACCCGTCGTCCAGTGCGTCCTGGTCGACGACGGATCCCTCCGTGTCGACCGCGGAGAACGTTCCGATGTGGGCCCCGGGGGCCGCGACGAGCGCCGGGACGCTCATCTCGCCGCCGCCGCCGCCGGTCGCGTCCGCGGGCCGCTCCCGCAGCCGGCGGACGACGCCGAAGGTCAGGGCCAGGTTGAGCAGGCTGAGTACTCCGAGGAGCACGACGGACGCGGTCAAGTACGCCATGACAGCCAGTCCTTTCCAATGGCGGTGGGCACGTGGTGCCCGGGCGGGGGCAGGGGGCGCGGAACGGGGGAGCGACAGACGGTCGCCGCGTCAGCGGAGGTCGGACGGGAAGCGGCGAACGACGACGCCGACGACGTGATCGGCGCGGAAGTAGCCCCAGAAACGGGAATCGAGGCTCTCCGCGGGGTTGTCCCCGAGAAGCACGACCCGGCCGTCGGGCACCTGTTCCTCGGGTCGGGTGCGCAGTGCCGGGGCCGCGTCCCGGGGCACCGGTTCCCCCGCCGCCGCCGCGACGCGCTTGACCAGCCATCCGGAACGGCGCCCGCGGGCCCAACGCTCGTCCGTGGGCGGTCTCGTCACCACGAGACGGCCCGTACGAATCCCGGCAGGGCCCGTGCGGCGGACCAGTACCCGGTCGCCGGAAGCGAGGGTGGGGGCCATGCTCGCGCCCTCCACCGTCACCACCACGTACCGGAGGCGGATCCCGGCCACGGTGGCTACGGCGGCCACGGAAGCCGCGCCGACGGCGAGAGCGAGCCCGACGCCGAGCCCCAGCGCGCTCCCGGACGGGGACCCGGACCGTGACCCCGACCGGCCCCTCGGCCCCGCGACCCCCCAGGTCATCGGGGCACCCGGTCGACGTGCCCCGCCGGCGCGAACAGGGCGACGAGATCGTCCAGGGCGACCGTGACGACGGCGAGGACGACCGCGCCGCCCGCGGTTAGCAGGAGACCCGGGGTCGGCTCCGCCGCCCCGCCGTGCGAGGCCGTCGCCCCGGCGAGCGCAGCGGCGATGAGCAGCGCGTTGCGTACGACGTGCCGAGGTGCGATCGCGCCGGCCGTGGCGCCGAAACAGTGGCAGGAGGCGCCCGTCCCCCGGCGCAGCACTCCGACCAGCCCGGCGGTGAACGCCGTCAGCAGCACCGCCGCCAGCACGAACCCTGCCCTCACCGTCGCCGGAACGGCCAATGCGACGACGATCGCCGCCTCGGCGACCAGCACGCCGGCCGCCACGGCCGTCGGACCGCGCCGCACCCGCCCGAGGACCGAGGCGAACGGCGGCGGAGCCGCTTCCGGGAGCATGCGGCGTACAGCGCCGCGGAACGCCCGGAACGAGGACGGCCGCACTTTGCCGGCGACCGAACAGAGGAAGACGAGTCCCAAGAGGATCCGCCCGCCTTCACCGATATGTTCCACGTATCCGAACCCCTCCCGGCCGGACGACGGGGCGCCCGCATGACGTTCGCGGACACCCCGTCTCCCGAAGAGTCGTCAGCAGCTGTTGACGCAGGTCCACCGCTGACGGTCGTTGCAGGGGTCGACCTCGTACAGCATGTCGCGGTTGCTGGAACAGTTGTTCTGGTAGCAGGCCTCGAACTGCCAGCAGCTGATCGCCGAGGCGGTCTGCTTCGGCGCCACTGCGTTCAGCAGGCGATCGGAGATCGTCCCGATCCGGATGCGCATGGGTACTCCCTTCCCGTCAGGGCCGGTTGCCCGAACACGAAGGACCATGCCCGGGCCGCCTTCACGGTTCTTTGAGGAAACCTTGAACGCGCAGGCCGTGACGGTTCGTCAGGCTGCCGCGGACGATCCGGTGGTCGGGACTGACCACGGGGCGTGTCCGTCGACCACGCTGTTCGCCGGTGAGCGGCACCTCCCTCAAGAGGTCGGGGTGATGGGCGGCGGAGGCGGTGGAGGCGGTGGAGGCGGCGGGAACGGCGGCGGAGGCGGGATCCGTGGCCGGGCCGGAGCTGCCGGAGGGGGAGGCGGGGGCGCCGATGGAAGACGGCTGTGCTGCCGGGGCGAGTACGGTGACGGCGCCGCGGGCGGGGGCGGCAGGGCAGGTCGAGGGGGCGGAGGAGGCTCCATCGCCGGCAGCAAGGGCCTGCCCTCACGCAGCCGGGCAACACTCAGCTCGGCCCGACGGCGTGCGAGCGGGGCGTCGTCGCGTTCGTATACGAGCAGGACGCCTCTGAGGCCGAGGTTGTGGATGGCGAGCTGCCGGTAACCGAGCGCGTGGGCGATCTCCTCGATCCGGCGTCGCACGGAGGCCGTTGCATGGCCGGGCAGCAGCTCGACACGGCCACGGCCGTCGAAGCGCGCGCGTATCTCGTCGTCCGTCACCTGACTCCACCCCCGGGAAGGTTCGGCAGCCACCCGGCCACTCCACACCGTGATCGTCGCACGCGCCCATACCTCGCGAGCGTGCGGACGAACACGCGGGCCGAGCTCGGGGCAGCGTCCCGGGGACTCACTCAGGGTGCCACGCGCGTCGGCGGACGCCGCGCCACGGGCGGGAAGCGTCGGCCGGCCATGGTGTGGGTGGCGCGCCGGACCTCCGCCGGTCCCTGCGGCGGCTCTACCTCACGGCGAAGCCGGTGCAGAAGGTGTCGTCGGGGGAGAGGACGCAGCACCGGCGTCCAGACAGGTCAGCGACATGACAACGGGTGCCTGAAGACCCTGTGCCGGCTCCCCGGGGAAGCCGACCATGACCGTCCAGTTGCTCTTCATGAGGGTGAGCGTCTCGCTGCCCATGTCGGGACCGGCCTGCCAACCGTGCTCGGAACGGGCCCGAGCGAAGGCCGCCTTCAGCGCGGCGTCCACCGTCTCCGGCGCATGCCGTCCCGAGAGCCGTTCGAAGCACTTGCCCAGAACATTCGAGGGTTCCCTCTCCACCGTGATGCCCTCCGCCGCAAGTACCGACGTCATCTCCGACACCACCGTGTCCGCGGTCAGCGGCGGCCCCGAATAACGCGGGGGCAGTGGGCCGAGGTCCCGCAACGGATGCGCACAGGCCGTGGCCGTTGCCGTCATCAGTGCCGCCATGACCAGGGAGTTCAGGGCTATGCGCCCTTGTCGCCGTCGCACAATGGTGTCGCCCTTATCTGTTCTCTGCACGGCCGGTCAGTCTCCCATTCCGCCGCTCCTCATGGACCACCGGGCACGGATACGCGGCCGCCGGACAGTTGCGCGTACGAAGGGCATACCGGGTGTGCGAAGAACGTGCAGCCGTTACGTGGGGCGGTGCCACGGTCGGCCCAATGGACCGGGCGGCACGACCGGTTGTGACGCGGAGCCCGTAAGGGCTACCGCATCGTGGCGACCGGAGCCATCGTTTCCGCCGTGGCGCCCCCGCGCCCCGGACGCCGAGCACATTCGTACACGGCTGAGCCCCCTGCTGAGCTCACCCGCTGGGCGTCGTTTCCCTCTCGATGCCGCCGCGGGGACGAGAACGCAGGGCGAAGGCGCACCACAAGGCCGCCGCCACCAGCGCAGCCGCGGCCATCGCCCCCAGCACAGTCCCTTCTGGCCGCCAGCCCAGGGAAAGCCGCGTGCCCAGGAGACTGAGCGCACCTGCGATCCGCCCAGGGGCGTACACCGGAACCCTGGCGGCAGTTGCCCGGAGTACGGCCGCTGCGATGAGGCCGATCAGCGTCCAGGCCAGCAAGTACGGCCAGACTGCCCCCGGAGCGGCGGGCGGCAGCCCGTACTCCTTGGGGCCGATACGGAACAGAGCGCCGGCCCAACCCAGGCCCACTCCAAGGACGGTGATACCCACCACCCAGACCGCGTGGCGCCACAGTGGACCAGGCCGCACGGTCCCTTCGTCGTCAGGGTCGGAGGCGTCGAGGAATTCGATCATGCCCAGAAAGACGCGGCCTCGGGTCCGCACGTTCCCCTCCGAAGAGGAATCGTGCAGCCACAACCTTCGCGGGACTACGACCCACGTGGCAGCGCCGAGAGCCTACGACGACAGGTGTCTGCCGCTGCGCCACGGCGTCGAAGAGGCTCGCGGCTGCTCCCCGGCTGTGCCCGCCCGTACGGACACGCGGAAGGCCCACCTGCAGCCTCATGGAAGCCCGTTGCTCAGAACGCCCACCGCGTGTGGGTGTAAACCGCGTCGTCCCGACCGAAGCCGTACGCCGTTGCCGGGGCGACCGCAAACACCACGCCGTCCCCCTTTCGGATCGCGTCCCCGATCCCGAAGAAGGTGCCCTCGGGCGAGGTGATGTGTGGCCCGTACTTCGTCTCGTATGCCGCGATCACCTCCTCCAGCACCGCACGATCGGCGACCGGCTCGGCCGTTCCCTCGACGACGAGGTCGAGTCCTTCGGTGAGCGAGTTCCTCCCGGTGGTCAGCGCGCAGTGCCTGTCATGCGCGAGGTTCCTCGCCTTCTGCTCCCCCTTGCCGGTGGAGAAGTACAGCACCCCGTCAAGCAGGGAGGCGATCACAGGAGTGACGTGCAGTCGGCCGTCGGGCCGCACCGTGGACACCCAGAAGATCTCGGCGGCATCCATCTGCCGTCGGGCCTCGGCCCACTCGGTGGCGGTGACGTCCGCGGCCCGGGCGGGGGCTGAGCGCCGAGCTTTGACTTCCGCTCCCTGCCCTAAGGGGCGGGGATTCCTGCCACGGTCGTTTGACCGTCTCGGTAGGTTCCTGCTTCTGCGCGCTGTGCGGGCACGGGTGCCCGGCTTACCTGCGCTCGACAGGATGGCACCGCCAGTCCGGCGGCCTTGGCGACGTTGACGGCCGCGTTGATGTCCCGGTCGAGGACGGCCCCGCACTCTCCACACGTCCATTCGCGGATGCGGAGGGGCTTGGGTCCGTCAGCAGACCTGTGAGGTCGGTTCGAACCGGCCGATGCGGTGGAAGGTCCGGCCGGACTTCGTGGCCATGTATTCCAGCATCGCGACGAACGCCGACCATCCGGCGTCGTGGACGGACTTGGCCATCCTGGTACGGGCGAGCCCCTTCACCGCCAGGTCCTCAACGGCAACCGCTTGGTGATCGCGGATGATCCTCGTCGAGAGCTGGTGGTGGAACTCCCGCCGTGCGTCGGCCACCGCGCCGTGCGCGCGGGCGACCTTGATACGGGCCTTGGTCCGGTTGTTGCTGCCCTTCACCTTCCGACCGAGGTTCCGCTGGGCCTTCTTCAGCTTCTTCTCTGCCCGCCGCAGGAAGCCGGGGCTGTCGATCTTCGTGCCGTCCGAGAGGGCCGCGAATCGCGACAGGCCGAGGTCGATGCCGACCACAGCCAGCCGCTCAACGATCCCCGCCACAACCAGCAGCCTACCGACCCAATTGAGACGGCACCCTACGGGCCGGATGGACCGTAGCTTCGGCGCTATCGTCTGCCGGACAACATCCGTACACCCTGGGGGGATTGCGTTGAGGCGACGGTTTCTCACGAGCGCCGCGGCCACATTGCTGGTGGCGCTCGTTGGATGTACATCGGGGACGGAACAGTCTCGAGAGTCCTCGAAACCCGCGGCCGTGAAGCCCTCGGCCGCGACACGACCGGCCGTCACGCAACGGCCGTACGACAGGGAGCCGGCACGGCCGCTGGGCGAGGCGGCGGCCAGCGACCGTGACCTCGCTTTCCTGCGCGCGGCGTTCGCTTCCCAGATGCCGATGGGGTACAAGGTTCCACCGGTCGACGAGGTCGCCGTCATCCATCGGCCGAGCGCCGAGACCGGAGAACTGGCGTGGATGCCCGACGGGCGCACCTTCTGCTACGGCATGGTCCGGGGAGACTACAGCTCGTTCAGATGCGGCCGGCTTCCCGAAAAGGCGCCGGCGCCCGGACTGCTTCTCACGCACACGGGCGACCATGACCGGGTGACGAGCGAGGACAATCTCGACGAGGTCCGGCGAGTGGTCTTCGTGATAGCCGAGGGCGGTCCGAAGCGTTTCGACCACGTCAAGCGCAGCAAGGGGATGGGACCGGTGCACCAGGCTGTCGCGAGGTTCCCCTCGGGCCGCATGGTCACCTTCCTGACGTTCGACCACCCCGGGCACGGATGGGAGCTCAACCCGGAGGCCGAGATCTGCAGGAGCGACCAGGCGGTCTGCTTCCCCTCCGAGCCTGTGCCGTACTGACAGGGCGACAGTGTGCGGCCGACGGCCGCACACTGTCCCATGGGCCTCCAGTCCGGTTCAGTCCCACCAGAGTGACCACATCGTCGAGCGGGCCATCTTGTCGCCGGTCTCCACCGGGTCGTGCACGGTGTCATGACAATAGGCATGCAGCTCTGCGGCAGCCTGCGCGGCGCCCTGCGGGTCCAGTGGCGGTCGGTCGACGACCAGCTCCAGGTAGGAGCCCATGGCGAAGAAGAGCTCGGCGCCCCATTGCTCGTGCCAGCGTCGTAGGAGCGCGGAGTTGTCGAGAGGTGTGAGGCAGCGGTCGCCGTACCCGCACCAGTTCCATGTTCCGTACACCGACGGCAGAAGCACGGGCACCTCGTAGCTGCCGCGCGCGGCCACGAAGTGCACCCACCGCGAGTCCTCTCTGGAGAAGGCCCGGGGATCGGTCGCCCACTGCGACACCCCCTGCAGCGGCCGTTCCACCGCCGGTGCGAGCAGTGGTGCCAGCCGGGCGGGGTCGTAGACGGCCCGCCAGCTCTCCAGGTCGTCGTCCACATTGGCGACCTCCTCCAGCGCCCAGCGGCAGGCTGACACCAGCATGGACGCGGCCCTCGCGTCGTGGTCCTGGGAGACGGCGTCACCGACCAACTCCTCCACCACCCATACGTCGCGCCCCGACTCCCTGCGCCCCTCGGCCAGATCCGTCGGCGAGTCCAGCCCGACGTACGGCCACCAGCCGGTCTCGCCGTGCCTGTCACGCCACTCGTCCCACACGTCGCGGACCCGCTCGCGCGGCACGCACACCCCCACGACGTCGACGCCCGCTGCCGTCACAGCCCGGTCGACCTCAGCCGTGGGAAAGAACAGCAGCAGGCGACGCAGGAGGTCATCGGAGGGAAGATGCCGCCGGTGGAGGAAAGAACTCATGAGATCAGGACCCTAGGCGCCACCGACACGGCTCGCACCCCCTATATTTCCACCCGCCGGACAGCCGGAGGCACAAGAAGCAAGATGTTGGCGGCAGTTCTTCAACGCGCTCATCCGCGGAGACTTCCGGAGGAAGTGGCGCCGCCCGGTTGCTCCTCACTCACCCGACGGTCCAGCCCCGTGTGACAAGCGAGGACGACCTCGGCCAGCTCCTCAGAATGACCTTCGTGACCGTCGAGCGCGGCTTCAGGAATTTCGGCCGACACGGTCACGCGGCGGCCGGACCGCGGTTCCCTCTGGACGGGTAGTCACCTTCCCGACGTTCGATCGCCCCTCGTGGGAGGTCTTGACCACGAGGCGAAGAACTCGAGGAGTGACCGTGCGGTTTTCATCCGCCCGAGCCCGCCCGAGCCCGCCCGAGCCCGCCCGAGCCCGCCCGGGGGACGGGCTGGGCGCGTCGGAAGGCTGCTGTAAATGCGATGCCTGGCGATGAAAGGCCGTGGCACAGTCATCGAATGTCCAATGACGTCGCCTATCCCGTCTTCCGTACCCCCGATCCGGTACTCGCCCTGCGCACCGCGCGACGTCTCATGGAGTTCGGCCGCTGCGAGTATTCCGACGTCTCCGCCTTCGCGGAGTTCTCCTCCGTCGCCGAGGTCCGGCGGGTGGCGAAGGCCATGCCCGAGGGATGGTTCCGCGGGGCGTCCGAACTGAAGGAGTTCCAAGGGGTGCCGTTCGAGGACCAGCCTGCTTTCGTCGTCGGGGTCCAGGCGAGTGGCCTGCCGGCTGAGGAGGCAGCGTTCGAGGGACGACTGCCGGTGGAATGGGAGATGCTGGAGCGGCCGGTCGGCAGTATCGAGGATGCCTTCACCGCGACGATCGGCCCGAACACGGGCGAGATCAACTGGCAGTCACTGGATTGGCCGGACGCGCTCGAGGCGGGATTCCACGGCGAGTCCAAACACGCCGAGGTGACTCTTCTCTTCAACACCCATACCCGCTACTGGAACGATCCCGCCGACGACCACACCGTCCTCGTCCACGTCCGCAGCGCCGTCTTCGACGGCCGCCAGACAAGGGAGCCGTACGCCCACTGGCTCGCCGCACAGGTGGGACTCACGGTCATCGGACCCGCGCAACGGTGCTGAAGGAGGCCTGCCGGCCCTCGGCGGTACAGCCGACGGTGCAGCCGCCGGCCGACCATCCTGGGCCGGCGTGAAGCCCGGGTGACGGCCGTGGCGAAGGCCGTCACCCGGTCGGCGTCCGATCTCAGTGCCGGGGCAGTCGTTGGTGCACCCACATGGACATTCTCGTTCCCCTTGTCCCACCACCACCGAACCGGTCACCCCATTCCGATCACACCCTGAGCGGACGGAGCGGGAGCGTGGCAAGTTCGCCCAGGATGCGGGCCGCCGGCGCGGGGTCGACCAGCCACTTCAGGTGGCTGCCCTCCAGCGTGCGGACGTCGTACGGGTTGTCAGGCGTCAACTGGTTGCCCTCGCGGATCAGGCGGTCCTGTATGGCGAGGGGCAGGCTCGCGTCGTCGGCCAGGCGGATGTAGGTCTTGGGGATGCGGCCCCAGGTCGCGGCCTGCGCCCGGTCGGCGGAGCCGCCGACGTCCAGGTTCTCGTCGGGCTGGAAGGTGTTGAGGAAGGTGAGGAACTGCTCGTCGGTGCCGTCGGCGAAGAAGGCCAGCTTGAATGCCGCGAGCGCGTCCGGGTCCGCGGTACGGAAGTTGACGCGGAGCAGGCCGAGGTCGGCGGGGTTCCCGGCCAGCGCCGCGGCGAAGGCCGCAGGGTCGACCGTGGCCATCTCCGGCTCGGCGTAGTAGTCGTTGACGTCGAGGTCGACCGGGGCCCAGGCCGAGACGTAGACGAGGCGGTCGATCAGGTCCGGGCGCGCGTTGGCCGCGGCCGTGACCGTGGCACCGCCGCGGCTGTGGGCGACGAGGATCACGGGGGCGTTCCGCTTGGCCCGTTCGAGGATCCCGATCAGGTGCGCGACGTTGTCGGCGAGCGTGACGCCCTTGATCGAGCCGGGCACGCTCGCGAGACCTGTGGGGTCCTGCGGCGCCTGATAGGCGTGGGTGAAGGTCGCCTGGAACCCGTGGCCGGGCAGGTCGACGGCAACAGAGCGGTGCCCGAGGAGGCCGAGTTCGGCCTGAAGGGGCGCGAAGGAGAAGGAGTTCGCGAATGCTCCGTGCACGAGTACGAACGTCGGTTGCATCATTCTATTCTTCACTTTCCGACCGCCGCCGAGCGGCGGCGGCCATGGCGGGCCCCCGGGTGCGGGGGATGTGTTGGGTGCGTGGGCTTGCCGACGGCCTACGCGATCACTCCGAGGTCCGACGCAACACCAGGCAGACGAAGCCGAAGCTGTCCCGGTAGCCGCGCAGCCACTGCGAACGCTGGGCGTTGGCCGCTTCCAGCACCTGCACGGCGGCCGGATCGGCAGGATGGTCCAGAGCCCATGCGGCCAACGAACCCCAGCAGGCCCATTCGTAGGCGTCCAGCTCAGCGCGGGTGCTGACGTGGCCGTGGACAGGGGTCCACCCGTCGGCGACGACCAGGTCCACCGTGGTCGCCAGGTCCGCGAGGTCACCGAACATCTCGACGGCCTCCGGTGACGGGTCGCGGTCCCAGAACGACTCGCCGATCAGGACGCGGCCGCCGGGAGCCAGGTGCTCGCGGGCCGCCGCGAGGGTGGGCAGGAGACCGCCGAAGGCATGCGTGGCGCCGACGCTGATCACCAGGTCGAAGGTCTCTGAAGAGCCAAAGTCCGTGGCCTCCCGCTGGTGGAGGACCAGGCGTCCGTCGACTCCGAGTGCGCGCGCTGCCTGGCGGGCCTGAGTCAGGGCGACCTCGGAGACGTCGACGCCCTCGGCGTGCAGGTGCGGTCGGGTCGCCAGGGCGCGCAGGAGCCACTCCGCCGTGCCGCATCCAAGGTCGAGCACGCGCTCGTCGCCTCGCGGCAGGCCGCGTTCGAGCAGCCGGCTGACCGAGTCGTCGTCGAGCGGGGACTTGATCGGATGGTCGGCATGGGCGATCTTGGAAATCTCTTCGCGGCTCATCGGCTCGCGGCTCATCGGCGCGGCGTGCTCCGGGTCGAGGAGCAGCTTCGCGGCCACCGTCGTACCGTCGGTGCGGATCGTGCCGGCGACGGCCTTCGCCCGTGCTGCCGTTTCGGGGGTCAGGGCCGTCCTGAGAGCGGCCGACAGGGACTCAAACGTCGGGGTCGGGCCGTCGTGGGCCGCTCCGATGCCCAGTTCGGCCACGCGGGCGGCCCAGTGGGGCTGGTCGACGAACTGGGGCACCACCACCTGAGGTGCACCGGCCCGGGCGGCGGTCGTCGTGGTGCCCGCGCCGCCGTGGTGCACGACGGCAGCGACCCGGCGGAACAGCGCCTGGTGGTTGACGTCGCCGACGGCGAAGCAGTCGTCCGCATCGTCGACCAGGGCCAGGTCTGCCCAGCCGCGGGAGACGAGGACACGGCGGCCCTGCGCGCGGGCCGCCTCCACGGCGATCCGGGCGATGTCGGTGGCCGTGCTCAGGGGCATGCTGCCAAAACCGACGTACACCGGCGGCGTGCCGGCGTCCAGGAACGCCTCCAGATCGGCGGGCAGGGGCCGTTCGTCGGGCAGGGTCCACGCGCCGGTCTGCAGGACGTCGAGGTTCGTGAGCTTCTCCCACGGCCCGAGGACCGGGTCTGCGGCCAGCCACGGCCGGTCGCCGAAGACGTGGTCGCGGACGTTGTCCACCGGCGCAAGGCCGATCGCCGCGCGGTGGGCGTTGAGCGGCTGGAGGTAGAGGGCATTGACTTTCTGGGCGTCCAGCTCCCACAGGGCCTGATTGTCGGTCATGCCGGGCGGAGCCGGCGGGCCGGGCCGCCCAGACGGCAGGTAGTGCGCGGAGGGCATCTCGAACGGGTGGAAGCCCACATACACGTAGCGGATGCCCAGCTTCTCCGCCACCGAGCGGGCACCGGCCGGCATCAGACCACTCGCCACCAGCACGTCACAGTCCTCGGCCGCCTTGCCGACCGTCTCGAAGTGCGCGGCGACCAGCTCGGCCGCGAACGCGGCCGCGTCCGACGGCGGCGCCCCCGTCCGCAGCGCGCGCACGTCCCGCCCGAACGGCACCAGTTCCGCGCCGACACCGGCCAGCAGTTCCGCGAACTCCTCGTCCGGCGGTGCGCACACGCGCACCTCCGCGCCACGTGTCCGCAACGTCGCCGCCAGTCCCGCCAGCGGCGCGATGTCGCCGCGCGATCCGTACGCCATCAACAGCACACGCATGTCGCTTCTCTCATTCCTTGTGGATGCCGGCTCGGCCGGCGATTTTTGAGGGAGGGATCCGGTCGTTGCCGAAACCTCCAGGGGAGCATGGGGGCCGGGCCGTTCGCGGCAGCCGCGATCACCGTGCCCACGGCAGTTCGCGGGTGCCCTCGGTACCGGGAACGGAAGCGACCCCGTCGGAGCGCATGGAGACGTGGGCCTCGGCCCGCTCCGGGGCGTGGATCCGACGGACGAGGCCGGGCGGGAGGATCAGGCTCTGGCCGGCCAGGACCTTGTGGGTGTGGCCGTCGCAGGTCACTTCCAGGGCGCCCGCGGTGACCGTCCAGACCTGCTCACGCGTGACGGAGTGCTCGGGTCCGGTTGCCCCCGCGTCCATGCCGACCGTCCAGGTGCTCAGTTCGGTGCCGCCGCGGCTGGGAGCCGCCAGGCCGGTCATGGTGGCGTTCGGGGAGACAGTGACGTGCTCGGCCGCGGGGGTGATCACATGCACGGCGGTGTCCGCGTTCGGTTCGGCGGAGTGACCGGTGACGGCCCACTCGACGAGCTGGATGACGACCCCGTTGGGGTCGGTCATCTGGAACAGTCGCTCGCCCCAGGGCTCTTCGCGCAGGGGCATGGTGATGGGGGCGCCGGCCGCACGCAGCCGGGCCTCCTCGGCGTCGAGATCGCTGACCGTGAGGGCGAGGATCAGGCCGGTCGCCTCCCGGTCCCGCTGCTCGGCGGGCAGGACCTCGGTGCCCTTGCGGAGCAGGACGATGTCGACGGCGGCGTCCTCGCGGGTCAGGGAGGCGAAGCCGTCGTCGGCCATGGCCACTTCGTAGCCGAGGTGGGTGCAGAGGAAGTCACGGGAGGCGTCGACGTCGGCGACGGTCAGGGACAGGGTGGAGGTGGAAACGTTCACGGCAGCTCCTTGGCTGGTGTGCGATGGGCGGACGGGCCGGAGGCGTCAGTCGCTCTCAGGTCGTGGGCAGGTCGAGCTGGAACTCGCGGGTGCGCCGGTAGGAGCGGAATCCCAGTCGGTGGTTGACGGCCAGCATGTGGCCGTTGTCGTCGGCGTTGTCCGTCTCGATCTCGACGACGCCGGGGTGCTCGGCGCGCAGCCGCCGCACCATGGCGGCCTTGACCCACAACCCGAGGCCGCGGCCGCGGTGCGCGGGCACGACCGCCGTGTCGTACTGCTGGGCGCGCGGCCCGGAGCCCTGGGAGAGCGGGATCTCGGTGTAGCCGGCCATGGTGCCGTCGTCGTGGACGGCGGCGATGGTCAGCAAGGTGTCCCCGCGATCGGCGATCACCTTGCCCATAGCGCGGACGCGGTCGGCGTCCCACGCCACGTTGCCGTAGTCCAGGTCTCCGACGGGCATGTCGTTCATCGCGTTCTTCGCGGCGGCGAAGGCGTCGGCGAGGTCGTCGGGAACCGTTCCGGTCCAGCCGTTCAGCCGGTAGCCGGGGTGCTCGGCATCGGCGGTCCGGAGCAGGTCGGCCTCGTTCATCTCGTCGAGGCGAAGAATGAGGTGATCCAGGGTCAGGGCCGGGCGAAAGCCCCACCGTTCGCTGAACGCCTCGCCCTCGCTGTCGGCCGCGGCCGCGACGATCAGGCTGCGCCGGTTCTCGGTGCGGCAGGCCTCCACGACGGCCGACAGCAGGAGGGAGCCGGTTCCCCGGCGCCGGTGTGCCGGGTCGACGTGGAGTTCCGCTTCGGCCAGGTGATCCCTCCCCGGGGAGGTGAACAGCCGCAATCCGGCGACTCCGACCGGGACGCCGTCCGCCCCTGTGGCCAGCCAGGTCAGCCAGCGGCTGCCCAGGGCGGGCTTGGTGAGCTGCGCGTGGATCTGCCCGGGGTCGGGGGTCGGCACTCCGGGCAGGTCGTGGGCCATCGAGGCGGCGACGATCTGATGCCAGACGGCGGCATCGGTGGCTGAGACGTGCTGGAGCGGATGGACATGTGCGTGCTTGGTCAAGGTGATGACTCTCGTGGTCGAGTTGGTCGGGCTTCCGGACACGACGCGCTGCGTCGTCCGGTCCTTGCTGAAGGTGGGCAGGGCGGAGGTCCAGGAGCAGTGCGCCGCTGCTGAAGTTCCTGGAGACAGGAACCGGCTCGCCGGACGGGCCCTGACCAGGCTGCCTCTGGAGAATCGGTCGAACAACGCCTGATACTGGAAGTCACGTTTAGCGAGACTCAACACATGGAGGCACGGTGCTCGAGCGCCTGGAGATGGAGGCGTTCCTCACGCTCGCCGAGGAATTGCACTTCGGACGTACCGCCGAGCGCCTGCACGTGACAACCGGGCGGATCAGCCAGACCATCAAGAAGCTGGAACGGCGCATCGGGGCACCGCTGTTCCTGCGGACCAACCGCAGCGTGAGTCTCACGTCACTGGGCCACTGCCTGTACGAGGACGTGCGGCCCGGCTACGAACAGATCCAGGCCGGCCTCGACCGCGCGATCAGCAGCGCCCGGCCGACGGCCGGCGAGCTGCGGGTCGGTTTCGTCGGCGCCGCCGCCGGACAGGTCGCCCACCAGGCCCAACAGCTGTTTCCCGCACGCATGCCCGGCTGGCGCGGGCACCTCCGCGAAGTGCAGGTCGTGGACGCCGTCGCGAGGTTGCGCGAAGGCGATGTGGACGTGCTGTTCCTGCCTCTGCCGGTCCCCGGACCCGACCTCGTCATCGGTCCGTTGATCATCTCCGAACCGAGGGTGCTCGTGGCCCCCGCCGACCACCCCCTGGCCCGCCGCAAGAGCGTGTCCATGGAGGACCTCGCCGACATCCCGCTCCTGCGCGTCGTCGGCGTGAAGCCCGGCGACTGGATCTCCGATCGCCGACCCGACCGCACGCCGCAAGGCCGGCCGATCCCCGCCGGTCCCGAGTACGAGACGTCCCTGGAAGCCCTGCAGCTGATCGCTTCGGGCTGCGGCGGATCCATCGCGGGTGCGCAGGTCACGCGCTTCTACGCCCGGCCCGACATCGCCTACATCCCGTTGACCGATGCCCCGCCGCTCGACTGGGCACCGGTCTGGCTTAAGTCGAACAACACCCCCGCCGTCCGCGCCTTCGCCCAGGCCGCACAAGAGGCCGCCGGCCGCGTATCCCCCGCCGCTTTCCACTGATCCTGCCCGTTCGCCCGCATGCCCTCAACCTTCCTGAGGCCGCGAGAACAATCAAGGCAGAATCCCGCGCGGTTCGTTAACCGCTGGGTTATCGATGGAGGGCCGGGGGAGCCGGAGGGTTGGGAGTCGGTGGAGCTGCGGGACATCGAGATCTTCCTCGTGCTGACCGAGGAACTGCATGTCGGCCGCACCGCACAGCGATACGCCAGGCAACCTTCAACGATGTGTTCGGGCAGCTCCGCAGCGGTGCCATGGACGTCGTCGCCTGGCTGCCCGGTGGAAGAGCCGGACTTCACCGTCGGGCCGACCCTGTGCACCGACTCCCGGATCCTTGCCGTGGCCGCCGACCACCGGCTTGCGGGACGGGGCTCCGTGCCACTGGAGCTGCTCGCCGACTTCCCCCACGCCACGGCCCTCGGCCTGCCGGACTACTGGGAGGACAGCTACCTGCCCTTCTCCACCCCACCCGGCCGGACGATCGAGCGCATCACATCCGCGGCCTCGGACAACCCCGATGAGCTGATCAGCCACGTCGGCATGGGCGACATCATCCAGACCTTCCCCGGCCATGTCACCGGACACTGGAGCATGTCGAACATCCGATTCCTCCCCGTCCCCGAGATGGCCACCCTGACCTTCGCTCTGGTCTGGCGGACCGAAGCCGAAAACGACCTCATCCCCGCCCTGGCCAACACGGTGGGCGACCTGGGTGTATTCCGCTTCTGACGCAGCCTGCCGACTCCACCACGTCGTAGGCGCCGCAGCCTGGCGGATCGTTCGCCAGGCCCGCGATCTCGTTACCGAGGGCGATCCGAATTACTGTGCCCACATCCGGGAATGACAACTCATCGACGCCGTCGCGCAGCTGTGTCAGGGTGATGTGGACGTGCTGGTCCCGCACTTGCCGATCTCTGAACCAGACCTGGTCGTCGGCCCGCTCCTCATATCCGAGCGGCGGATGCCAGCTGTCCCTGGCGACCAACTGCTGGTCCGCCGCAAAGCCTGACTCTGGAAGACCTCGCCCGGATCTTCCACATACGCGATTTAGAATTCCTAACGGAATGATCTCTTAAAAGGCGCCCCAAGACGGGACGAAGCCCTGTCGACCGGGGCAGGACGGGCAGCAAGCACCACTTGATCACCGACGCCACCGGCATCCCGCTCGCCGTCACCTTGACCGGCGGCAGCCACAACGACGTCACCCAGCTCATCCCACCGCTCCAGGCAGTGCCGCCCCTGCGGGGCAAACGTGACCGGCCCCGGCGCCGCCACGACGTCGTGCTCGGTGACCGCCGCTACGACCACGACAAGTACCGCCGCCTCGTCCGCGCGCTCGGCGTGAAGCCACTGATCGCGCGACGCGGCACCGAACACGGCTCCGGACTCGGCACCCAACGCTGGGTTGTCGAGCGCGCCTTCGCTCACCTGCACTGGTTACGCCGCCTGCGGATCCGCTGGGAGATCCGCGACGACATCCACGAGTGGGAGGGATGATGGCGGCATGGTTGTGGGTGTGCAGCGGGTGCTGGTGTTCGCGCAGGAGTCGGCGGCCCGGAGTGTCGCCCGTGAGCTGGCTGGTGCGGGATGCCGGTCGGTGACGGTGCGACAACCGGGTGGCGGGAGGATGTGGGATGTCGTCTCGCCCGCCGTCTACCCGGTGCCCGGTGACGATCCGGAGCTACTGAGCCCGCTTCTCCGGCAGGAGAGGCGACGTCTCGCGGCGCTGGCAAGGAGCCGGGGCGGGGCGCTGCTCACGTATGTGTCGTATGTGCGGGACTCCGGCGGGGACCGGGCCGCCTCCAACGTCGGCGGCCCGGTCCACGAGGACGCCATGGCCCATATGGCGCTGCCTGTTCCCCTGCCGGTCGGCCTACCGCAGCCGGGCAGGGCGCCAGCGTGGACGGGCCTGCACTTCTGCGACCCGGAGGCGGAGATAGCCGAGGCAGCAGCCGTCGCGCACCGGATGTACGGCACGTCCGCCGCTGCACCCCCGCCCCTGGCGTTCCTCATGGATGACGACCCCGATGAGGAGTTCGCCGAACCGGACGGCACCCGGTTGTTCCTCGCGGACCTCGTGTCCACGGCCCACCACTTGCCGGTCCCGGACGGCGGCATGGTGGCGATCGTCCCCTTCATCACCGAACTTGCCCGTTCTCGGCCCCTGTCGCCGGGCGCCCGTGTGAGCCTGCTGCTCTTGCTCCTCGGCCTTGCCTCCGAGCCCGACACCACGGCTGTCCGCCACGCCGACTTGGCTGCGATGTCGGGGCGCCAGGTCGCCCTGGACTCCCTCGTACGGGTGAGGGAGGCGGTCATCGCACGGATCCCGGCCCTGCTTCCGCAATGGGAGACCGAAAGCGGTGCCGTTCGCTTTGTGCTCGCCTCGCTCGCCGCCTTCTGCCCTGCGCAGACCGCTGCGTTCGTCCGTCCCCTCCTGCCCGACATCCCCGCGCCGCCGCGCACCGGCCGTGCCGACATCCTCGCGCTGGCGGACGCGCTGCTCGCCGAGGACGCCGGTGCCCTCCATGCGGCGCTTCACCGCATGGCAGCCTGGGACGACGATCTCGCCGAAATGCTCGACAGCCCGTACGCTTGCCCGTCGCGAGCCGCCCGTGCAGCACTGGCCGCTGCTGTCGCACGCGATCTGCCCGCGGCGTTGCACCTGACCTGACCTGACCCGCACCCCGCAGGCACGCCCGTGGGGACGCCTGCCCGGCGGCCGTCCCCACCGGGCAGTCGCAGGTGCCGGTAACCGGCCAAAGGGCCGTCAGCGGCCCCGGCCGGGGCACGAACAGGATGAGACCTACCCGGTGGTGGGGCCCCGTACGAACTTCCGGTCAGCCCGTGGGCGAGACTGCGCACGTGCTGATCAGACGAGAAATCCCCGCCGACCTGGCCACTGTCCGTGCACTGACCGTGGCTACCTCGCACAAGCCGCACCTGGAAGACTCGGTGGAGGCGAGACTGCGGGACGCCTTGCGTTCATCAGAAGCCTGGATACCGGCCCTCTCTCTGGTGGCCGAGGGTGAAGCCGGCGAGCTCGTCGGACATGCCCTGTGCTCCTGGGGCCGGATCGGCGCCGTCCGGGTCCCCGACTTCAGCCTGCTCGGCGTGCTCCCCGCCCACCGGCGACGCGGTGTCGGTTCCGCCCTGGTGCACGCGGCGCTCGCCGCCTTGGACGCGCTCGACACCCCCCTGGTCGTGGTGCTTGGTGACCGCGACTTCTACGATCGCTTCGGCTTTCGCCCGAGCACAGACTTCGGCATCGTCGGTCCGGAACCGGGCTGGGGCGACCTCTTCCAGGTCCGCACCCTGGCCGCCTACCAACCCTCCGTGCACGGCGAATTCGCCTACCCCGAAGCCTTCCGCAGCTCATGACGGCCTCGGCGCCCACATGTCGCGCGCCGCGGTCCCAGGCCGGGGGAGACCCTCGCTGCGAATACCACCGCCACTGGCTGTGTCAGCTGGGCTGTGGCGCCGGCCGCCGCGGCCTGATGATGGAGTGGTGCAGCCTCCCGTTGACGTCACCCTCCGTTCCGGGCCTGCCCGAGGGGCCGGGGTGGTGGTACGAGCCGACTGACCGGTTGCCCGGCACCCACTCCCGCGCCGCGCCCGTGTGCGTCCGTCTGCCCACCCGATCGAAGGTCGGTGCCGGCTTCGATCACGGCGATGCTGTGAGCGGGGCGAACGGACAGGCCGCGCAGGCTATCGCCCGTTCTGCAATTGCTCGGCGAACGCGCGCGCGGCGGCGAGGTCCCCGGCGTTCGGCCGCTGCTTGTTGATGCCGCCGATGAGTTTGAAGGGCGTCCAGGTGTCGAACGCTCGGCACGAGAAGCCCCTGATCTCCTCGAAGCCCTTTCCTTCGAGGAGCCGGACCAGGGGACGCGTGAACGGTGCCGGCGACAACTCGGGAAGCCCGCTCGTGGCGTACACGAATGCCCGGCCCCGCATGGCGGGAAGTGTCTTGACGAATTCGGTCAGGTGGGGATGGGGCCTGCCGTAGAAAATGCCCGAGCCGAACCCCACGAGGTCGGCGCCGGCCAGCTCTCCCGGATCGGCCTCCTCGGGGGCGACGACCTGCGCGCCCAGCACCTGGGCCATGGTGTCGGCGACGCGACGCGTATTGCCGTGTGACACGGAGACGCACACGATGACGGCCTTCATCTTGAAGATCCCTTCTCTCGCTTCCGTAACGAGGACAGCGCAGCCATCGCCGGATGTGACACCGCGCCGGAGTGACGGCGGCCACACCCGCACCGCAACCGGTGACCGGGGTGCATCGCACTCTGTGTCTCATCGATCACCATCCGTCACCGACGTGCGTGCCCAGCCCCCGTTTGCGGTCGGGGTCGTGATGTCCGAATGGCGGAGGGCGGGCAGAATTGCCCTTGAGGGCCCACTGGCGGCTGGCCATGCTCGTCGCCGTAGCATGCGCGAGAGGGGCGCAATGCCATCCGATCGGCCGGCGGATGAACAGGAGCCCGGTCCGCTGTGGTCGGAGCCGGGCACTCTGCTGGAGCACGTTTCCGTGGCCGTGCTGGGCGTGGATGACGACGATCGGGTCTGCTACTGGGGACCGGGTGCCAAGCGGCTCTTCGGTCATTCGGCGACCGATGTGTTGTCCAAGCCCGCCGCCTCCCTGTTCCCCGGCGCTCCGCTGGAAAGCGCGCGTGCGGCCGAGCACCTGGCGGAGCGCGGCCGGACGCTGGGCTACTGGCGGGTGAGAATGCCGGCGCTGCACCGCGATGGAACCGTCTTCGACTGTGGCTTCCGGGTCTTCCCGGTGACGGGCGACCAGGGCCGGTCCGTCGTCGTGGGCCTGGCGAGCAGGGGTGACGAGCTGGACCGGGTGAAGACCAATCTCGCCTTTCTCGACGCCCTCTTCGAGACGTGCCCCATCGGTCTCGTCATGCTCGACGAACACCTCCGGTACGTCCACCTCAACCAGGCCCTGGCCGACATGGACGGCCTCCCCATCCAGGACCACATCGGGCGGTCCATCACCGACGTCATGATCACCTCGGACGGGGGCGAGTACCGGCGCATGCTCCGCGCCGTAGCCGACGAGGGCCGACCCGTCGTGAGCGCCCTGGTCGGCCTCCGCACTCCCGGCCGTCCCGACCGGGACCAGGTACGCTCCGTGAGCTTCTTCCCCCTGAGTCAGGCGGGAGACACACGGCCGGGACTGGGCGGACTGGTCGTGGACGTCACCGACCGGGAGCAGGCGATCGTGGAAGCGACGGCCGCACGGCAGCGGCTGGCTCTCCTTGACCGGGCTGCCGGCCTGATCGGCACCACCCTGGACGTGAACGTCACCGCCCGAGAGCTGGTCGACGCGGCTGTTCCCGACTTCTCCGACGCATCGGTCGTCGAAGTCGTGGAGTGGGCGGACGAGCGTGAGGTGTTCGACCCGGCCATGCCGCTGATCACCCGCCGGATCGCCTCCGGCACCAGCCTGCCCCCTCCCGCCGGCGAACTCGTGAGTGGCCTGACGAGCGTCACGTACCCGCCGGGCTCCACGATCCACGAGGTGCTGCGCAGCGGCCGACCCATCTGTGTCCCGGTCAACGATGCGTTCATGACGCGCACCGTCATCCATCAGGCCCGTGCCCGACTTCTGATCGACAGCGGTCTGACCAGCCTGCTCATCGCTCCTCTCATCGCACGGGGCACGGTCCAGGGCATCGCCATGTTCGGGCGCTCCGCAGTCCGGCCGGTCTTCACCGAAGAGGACCTCAGCCTGGCCGGCGAACTGGCCTCCCGCGCCGCGCTGTGTCTGGACAACGCCCGTCTCTACAGCCGAGTCCAGGACATCGCGCTCACCCTCCAACGCGCACTGCTCCCCACCGCACCTGCGGCGGGCCCGTATGTGCGCATCGCCCACAGGTACCTGCCCGGCAGCCACATCAGCGAGGTCGGCGGCGACTGGTACGACGTGATCGAACTGCCGGGCGGCCGGGTGGCGCTGGTGGTGGGCGACGTGGTGGGACACGGCGTACCGGCGGCCGCGGCGATGGGCCGACTGCGCATCACCGCCAAGACCCTGGCCCGCCAGAATCTGGAACCCGACGCCGTCCTCACCGAACTCGACGTGTGTGCACGGGAATCCGGGATCGAGCTGGCGACCTGCCTCTACATCCGCTACGACCCTGCGACCGGCCTGGCCCGCATCGCCAACGCCGGCCACCCGCCACCCCTGGTCCGCGCGCCGAACGGCACGGTCGACATCATCGACGACGCCCTAGGGGTTCCGCTCGGCGTGGGCGGCTTTCCGTTCCTCACGACCGAGATCGAACTCCCCGAGGGCGCCACCCTGGCCCTCTACACAGATGGCCTCGTCGAGGCGCGCGGCCAGGACATCGACGAAGGCATCGAGGCGCTCCGGGCCCAACTGGGCCGCGCCACAGGGAGGCTGGAAGAGACGGCGGAGGACATCCTGACGAATCTGCTCCCCGCCGAGCCCACCGACGACACGGTGATCGTCCTCGCCCGGGTCAGCCGTTCGTCGCCTCATCCGGCCGAGTCGAGCCCGCGCGACGGTGGATGAGGCGCTCCGCGCCCGCCGGCTGCCAGGCGCGGGACCGGGTCCGTGCCTGGCAGCCGGCGCGGGCGGGGTCAAGGGCATGCTCCAGGGCCTGCTCCATGGCCTGCCCCAGGAGGCGGCGACCCTCCGGGCCGCGCCGCAGCTCACGCGCCCCGCCGCGGGGACGACAGTGTGGCGGCGACGACGGAGGCCGCCTCCGCGATCAGCCGGTTGTCGTGGCCGGCGTCCTTGTCGGGACGGTTCGACATGATCGCCATGACCATCGGGGCGGCATCCGGTGGCCACACCACAGCGATGTCGTTCCGAGCTCCGTAGAAGCTCCCGGTTCCGGTCTTGTCGCCGACCACCCATCCCCTTGGCACCCCGGCCCTGATCAGCTCGTCACCAGTGGTGTTGGTACGCAGCCAGGTCGTCAGCCGTGCCCGTTCGTCCGGGCCGAGCACGTCTCCGAGCACGTACGCGCGCAGATCCCCGGCCAGCGCCCTCGGTGTGCTGGTGTCCCGCTTCTCGCCCGGTGCCCACCGGCTCAGCTCGGGCTCGCGTCGGTCCATCCGTGTGACGTCGTCGCCGATCTCCTCCAGCGCGGCATCGAGTCCCTCGGGCCCGCCGAGCGCGTCGAACAGCAGGTTGGCCGCTGTGTTGTCGCTGTATCGGACGGCAGCGTCACACAGCGCACCCAGACTCATACCCGCCTCGACGTGCTTCTCGGTCACGGGGGAGTGGGCGATCAGATCGCCCCGTGAGTACGTGATGACCCGGTCCAGCCCCTTCAGGGAGTACTTCTTCAGCACGGCGCCGGCGGCCAGCGCCTTGAACGTGGAGGCGTAGGCGAACCGCTGCCCGTCGTTGTACGCCACCTCGCGGCCGGTTCCGGTGTCGACGGCGTAGACGCCCAGCCGTGCGCCGTACCTGCGCTCGAGATCCTGGAAGGCGTGGGCGTACGGCTTGGCATCCGCCGTCGGTCGCGTGGACGGTACGGATGGGCCGGGCGACGACGCGTGGGGAGCCCGGGCGCCCTCCCTGGCCGAGGTGGGAGTGCCCTGGCCGCAGGCCGTGAGCGGGACGAGAACGAATGCGGTGAGCGCCCCGAGAAGGAAGCGCCGGGCATGAGAGTGCTGCATGCGTCAAACCTCCGGGGGACGCTTCACGCGTTGGAAGAGGACCGGTTCAGTGACCTTTACTACTGGGGGAGGGGGCCCGGCGCGGACGCGGCGCTCTGGTCCGCCGGCCAAGGAACATGCTCCGATTCACGAGGCGGCCACGTTTCTCGTCCAGGCCGTCGAGGGCCGGATGCCGCAGCTGCAGACAGCGTGTGTGCAACGGATCGGGATCCGGGCGCGGGAGCCGCTTCCACAACGCAGGGCTCAGGAGCAACAGGGTGAGCGCGAGGAGGGTTCCGCCCGCCGCCGCCCCTTGCACGAGCCCGTGCGGTGGCGACTCCAGCGTTGCCATCGCGGCGAAGACGGCGAAGGCCACGACGGCGTACACCCCCAGAGCCCCCAGGCATCCGACGGCCCACCCGGTGCCGCCGAGTGGCTTAGGAAACAGCTCTTCCTGTGCGGCGCGGAACATCCCGCACTGCTCGATGTACGCGCGGTCGCGCTGCATGATCCGGCCGAGCACCACGTGCTTGGGATGCCGCCTGCGGACGGCCTCCAGGAGCGCGGCGGGTATCGGGTGCGCAGGGGCGCGGACCTCCTCGGCGCTGCTGTCGCTTCCACCGTCGTCGGTGCCGTTCACGAGTCGGATCACCGCGTGGTGGTCGATCCGAATCACTCCGGCGAGCAGCAACTCGGCTGCGGCGGCCGCCGTCTCCTGGCCTCGGACGACGGCCGCGAAGTAGGGATCGACACCCAAGGCGCCGATCCGCGCCTCGATCGTCCGCAGCCTGCGGACCCGCCGCAGATGGCAGGCGGCCGCCGACACGTACACGACGGCCGTGAGCGTCAGCGTGACGAGGAAGAGCACGATGTGGTCCATCGCTGCAGGCTACGGCCCGCGTCTGACAACGCCCTTGGTCCCCCGTACCGGTCCCGGGCTGTGCCGGTCTCCGCACGGGGCCGGGCACGGGATCACTCCGGCGGAGTGCCCGAAGCGCGCCAGGCGATCGCGAGGCCTTCCAGCCAGGCCGGGGGAAGCTCGGCGGCATCCCATTCCGACCGCAGCGCGGTCGGCGCGGCGATGAGGCGTTCGAGCACGGCGATGCTGGTGGGGGAGTGCGTGAGGGAGTAGCGGCCGTGGAGGGCGATACGGCTGCCGGGGCCGTACTGCGCGTACACCTGAGCCAGCCGTCCTCGGTGGGTGCCGACGAAGTTCTCCAGCCGCCCCGCGTACCCGACCCGTTCCACGACGCTCATCGTGCCGAGGACCGCGGTGAGGACCTCGTCCGACACCTCGGGGTCGAGGTCCGATCTGTTGCTGAAGGCCAGATACAGCGGCGTCACCGCGACCTTCGCACGTTCCACGTCCACCATCCCGACGGGCGGACGGCCGCGTGCGGCGCCGTCCTGACCGCTCTCGTGCGCGGCGCCGGGCAACGCGGTGCCGATGGCGCGCCGGAGGGCTCGCTCGGCGATGCGCGCGAGTTCGTCGCCGGCGGCCCGGGCGCCGTCGAGCCAGCCGCTGCGGTACGGCTCGCCCGTCTCCTCCGGGACGCCGGCGGCCTTCCCGATCTCGCCGTGCGCGTCTGCGATCGCCCCGGCCTCGACGATCGCGATGAGCTCCTCGGCCTCGTCCCGGAAAACTCCGGCGCGGCCGAGGAGTTCGAGGAGGGTCATCTTCGCGTTCATGACGCTGGCGGAATCCAGCGGGTGCTGGCCCTCTTCGGCGGTGTTGATCGTGTCCCCCTCGTCGGCCTCGGCCCGGTGCTTCCGCAGGTGCTTCCGCATGACGTGGCTCTTGTTCTCTCACTCTCCGTGCTGTGATCCAGAGGCTTTCAGCTGGGGACGGCCGCCGTCCAGCTCCGCCGGGCTCGTGGGACACGGCAGACCGGGAGCGGAGCGGTTCCTCGTTCTTCTCCGGCGCTGCGCCGCTCGTGCGTGTCGACCGTCGATCATGGCCGGCTTCGAGCAGGGCGTTGGCTGCGGACTGTTAGTCCCGGGTGCGGTCGGTGACCCGGCGCCCGGGTTGTTTGGCGGCCATCCATGGCGGGGCGACCTCAGTACGCGTGTCCCACATGCGCAAGGGCCTGCTTCAGCAGCATCCCGTGGCCGCCCGGCATCTCGCCCTGCAGGGCTGGTGAGGCTGCTTCCTGCGGGCTGAACCAGACCAGGTCCAGCGCGTCCTGCCGCGGGCGGCAGTCGCCGGTCACCGGCACGACGTACGCGAGAGACACCGCGTGCTGGCGCGGGTCGTGGTACGGGGTGACGCCCGCTGTGGGGAAGTATTCGGCGACCGTGAAGGGCTGCAGGGAGGCGGGGACGCGGGGCAGGGCCACCGGACCAAGGTCCTTCTCCAAGTGGCGCAGCAGCGCGTCACGGACCCGCTCGTGATGCATGACGCGGCCGGATACCAGGGTGCGGCTGATGGTTCCGTCCGCACCGATGCGCAGGAGCAGTCCGATGCTGGTGACTTCGCCGCTGTCGTCCACGCGCACGGGCACGGCCTCGACGTACAGGATCGGCATGCGGGCCCTGGCCACGTCCAGCTCGTCGTTGGTCAGCCAGCCGGGCGTGGTCTCGGTCATGTCAGACATTGTTTGATCATACTTTCCAGGCCGGTCTTCAGCTCAGGCGTTGTGTCTGCCAGCCGGGTGGGAGTTCGGGTGGGCCGACGAGGGCGTCGCTGCCGAGACGTTCCAGAGCAGGGCTTTCAGGTGCCGGCTGTCAGGCGTCCGTGGGGCGGGCTGTGAAGACGCGGTCCAGTAGGGCGTAGAGGGTGGCCCGGTCCTTGTCGTCGAGTGTGGCCAGGCCCGCGAGCGTGGTGTGCATGTTGTCGCGGATGGTGTCGACGGCGTGCTCGCCCTCGGGGGTGAGGACGACGTTCTTGACACGGCGGTCGCCGGGGCTGGGCTCGCGGCGGACCAGGCCCCGCTTCTCCAGGCGGTCGACGATGCCCGTGATGTTGGAGGCGTCGCAGGCCAGCGTCTCGGCGAGTACGCGCATCGCGGCGGGGCCGTGGCGGAGCACGCTGAGCGTCCTGCCCTGGCTGGCCGTGAGCTTGTCGCGGGCAGCCGCGGCGGTGAAGTCGCCGTAGTAGGCGCCGAGTGACACGGAGAGCAGCTCCATGAGCTGCCCCGTGTCGACGCGCGGGGGTCCTGGCATGAGATCCACCTTTCCTCGAGAAGCTTGACGATCTCAAATACTACCGTCTACCGTACGTATTGCTTGATGTTCTCAAGCTTCCATGTTGTTAAGTAGTTGGGAAAGGGTTTCCGTGTCTCAGGCACAGCACAGGGCAACCGCAGGGCCCTCCGGACAGACCGTCACTGCGACCTCCGCCTCCCGTGCGGCCGAGATCCTGTCCCGGCCCGTCACGCTGAACGGCCTGACCGTCCCGAACCGCATCGTGATGGCGCCGATGACGCGCATGTTCTCCCCGGACGGCGTCCCCGGTGAGGACGTGCGCTCGTACTACGCCCGGCGCGCCGCCGCGGGTGTGGGCCTGATCGTCACCGAGGGGACGTACGTCGGCCACGAGTCGGCCGGGCAGAGCGACCGCGTGCCGCGGTTCCACGGCGAGGAGCAGCTGGCGGGGTGGGCGCAGGTCGCCGAGGCCGTTCACGCGGCGGGCGGCACGATCGTGCCGCAGCTGTGGCACATCGGCATGGTCCGCAAGCAGGGCGATGCGCCCTACGCCAACGCCCCCGCGGTCGGCCCCTCCGGCATCCGCGTCGACGGCACCGAGGGCACCGGCAAGGCGATGACCCGCACCGACCTGGACGACGTCATCGGCGCCTTCGCCGAGGCCGCCGCAGCCGCCGAGCGCATCGGCTTCGACGGCGTCGAACTGCACGGCGCCCACGGCTACCTCCTGGACCAGTTCTTGTGGGCCGGGACGAACCGCCGTACCGACGCCTACGGCGGCGACCCCGTGGCCCGTACGAAGTTCGCGGCCGAGATCGTGGCCGCGGTCCGCGAGACCGTCTCGCCCGACTTCCCGGTCATCTTCCGCTACTCGCAGTGGAAGCAGGAAGCCTACGACGCGAGGCTCGCCGAGACGCCGGAGGAGCTGGAGGCGATCCTGACCCCGCTCGCCGCGGCCGGCGTCGACGCCTTCCACGCATCCACCCGCCGCTACTGGCTCCCGGAGTTCGAGGGCTCGGACCTGAACCTGGCGGGGTGGACCAAGAAGCTCACCGGCAGGCCCACCATCACCGTCGGCTCGGTCGGCCTCGACGGCGACTTCATCCGCGCGTTCGCGGGCGAGGGCGCCGAGATCGGCAGCATCGACAACCTCCTCGACCGCATGGAGCGCGACGAGTTCGACCTGGTCGCCGTCGGCCGCGCCCTGCTCCAGGACCCGCACTGGGCGGCGAAGGTTCTGGGAGACCGCTTCGAGGAGCTGAAGCCGTACGACGCGGCGGCGCTGAAGACACTGAGCTAGGTGTACCCGTCGGCCCCGTCGATGGGAGCAAGTCCGCCCGACTTGCGTCCATCGACCACGCCACGCTGACAGACGTCGCAGCACCTCGTACGACGAAGGGCACCGGCTCTCGCCGGTGCCCTCCCGTCGTTGATGGACGGCCCGAAGGCTCACACCCAGCTCCGCAGCGCTTGTCAGTGCCACGTGTTGGAATGCTTTCCGGACCGGCAACGCAAGATCGAACGGGGGAGGGAGCCATGTACCGTACGGGCGTCGACACGGCGGAACTGCAGCACATGATGTTGGAGTTGGTGGCCCGCAGCCTGCCCGGCGAGGAACTGTCGCAGGTGCGCGAACGGTGGGGCGACCTGCCGTTCGCGTCGCAGTCGCTCCATTCCTCGCCGCCGCCTCTGGGGCCCCCGCGGGCGGAGCAGGCGGGCGCAGCCGCCGCTGCGTTGCGTGCCGCCCTGTCCGCGCCAGGGACGCCGGGGCTTGCCGGACGAGTCGAGGCCGCTCGCGCGGCGGGGGAACTCGACGACGCCCTCGCGGTGGAAGTGGTACGGCTGGCGCGCCCCGCCCGTGGTGTCGCCGCCCACCTCCTAGGGCCTGTCCGGAAAGTCATGGCAGCCAGAGTCGGAGGCAGGCGAGGGTGACCATGGCTTGGTAGTGGCTGGCGCGTTTGTCATAGCGAGT